>NZ_JBJHHG010000018.1:0-122041 GCF_045257065.1 Enterobacter sp. PP-008-ECC_S150
ATTCAGCACTGAATTATCAGACGCCATCAGAGTTTGCAGCACGGTGGCGAAATGAAAAATGTGAAGGTAAACAAACCGACATTACTAACTGATAGTTGTATCTAATACTGGGGGCAGGTCAGTGAATGGCAGAGGCTGCGTTATCTGCCTTGTCCATTTTATCAACAGAAGTACAGTCGTTTGCATAAGCCACGCGCGATATCACTAACATAATCAAAAACAGCTGCATCGTTTTCATATCAAGTTCATTCCCGGTGGGATATAGATATTTTCAAATTTCTGCGTCGCACTCATGGCCGAGCAGGCGCTGTTATTTGATACGGTGATGGTTGAAAGGGAGGATTTGGCCATGTGCTCTTTTATTTTTGGATAAACTGGAGTGATATGTGGTTTATTATTTAATGGTTCAAAGATTAAGCGCTCAGAAGAGCGCTTGTTATAATATGATGCTAACGTTTTGAGTCCTTATCCTTTTCTTGCTTAACCTCATTGATTACATCTAGCATATTGCTTAAGCATTCTCTTGCTGGGGAGCCCGCTTTCTCCAATGCTGATTTAGCCTTTGCTAAATAGGTTTCAACCTCCGCATTAGTGCTGTGTATCATCATCGGTATGCTACATATCAAAGTGGTTCCAAACCGTTGCTGTAAAGGATCTGGGTTCAACTCAAATTGATTGGTGACATTCAGCACTAATTTGGGGGCGCGGATAAGCGCCATGCTGATGGCGGTCGCCAACTGCTCAGCATGCTCGTCATCCAGATTATCACCAGTGCTTTTAATCTTCGCTGGTAATGCCTGAATGGCTGCCTGGTCAGCGCTGGACACCCGCTTAATATAGATTATCCAGTCACTCTCTGACGCTATACAGGAAGCCGAAATAATGCAGACAATTAGATACAGTGCGTACTTTTTCAACGCACTACCTCAAGCGTACGATCTGACGAAAGAATTATTTTAGAGCGAATGTGAGGCCCCATGATTATGCAGCCCTCGGACGCAAAACCAGGAATGGCTGGTGCCTTTTTCTCGCCATGGATGCGAAAAAGCGATCGTCCATAACTCTCGCCAGAGGTTTGTTTAAGGTTGATTGTCATTGGCCCCCTTGAGGATGTATGGCCTCCTATGCGATACGTTCCGCGTGGTAATGGTCCCATCCCCTTAACGTGCTGACGGTCTGGATTATTTTTGTTTGTCAGGTTTCCGGAATATCCTGTGCCAATAAGTTTACCTTTATGCCAGAGTTCGCCAGTACTTTGGTAGTAGGTCCATGCCATGAGCTATTCCCCTTATGCCGCGCTGCGTTCTTTCCAGCTATCGGAATGGACAATGTTACCGTCCAGATATTTCCATGTTATTTTTTCATATGTCATTTCTATGGCTTCCATATGATCATAATGTGTGAAGTCGGGATCCTTCACATCTTCCATATAAGGCACAATGCAGGTAATACGTGCATTTTCCATAAAAATATTAAAATATTCTTCCTCCTGCCCTTCATAGTTGATTCGATAAAATTTTAGCTCAGCAGATTTAAGAACTCTTCCCGTACTAACGATCTGATAAAGGTAAGGACTTGAGACGTCTTGCGCTTTTGTAAAAACAAAAGGGGAATGTTGGCGTGTGGCTGTTATTTTTCCGGAGTAATCATCTGTAGGTATCTCCACGCCGTGTGACAGTCCGGTTATTTCAATGCTACCTTCGCGTCTATGTACATCAACGTCACCTTTTAACTGCTTCCCTTCTTCGCTGTAAAGCCAGAGATAAAGTGGTATAGCCATTCTGATTAACTCCATTTATTTCATTAATTGCTCTGACCTTACTCCTTCATGATTTTTCTGTTTGTAACATTTCGTGTCAATGTTGTTACGTATATTGGCGTGGTAAATGATCCAATAAAAAACATACTTTTAGGAAATATATTTAATCATCAACTTTGATGTGTATCTAAAGCCTGATTAGGTGACTGGCGACGTGGACTCATGTTAATCCCTTCATTGAGTAAAGTTAGAAGGGGGAGTTTTTTAAAGGTGCGGAGTCACGACAACGGCCCTATGTGTTCCACTATCGAAATCCCGATATGTATCCAAAAAAGCACATGGGCTGGAGATTTCTCTCCAGCCATTGCTGTATTTGGTGGCCCCTGCTGGACTTGAACCAGCGACCAAGCGATTATGAGTCAGGATGCAACTTCTTACCTAAAAATACTTATCTATAATTTTCATTAACTTAATGGCATTTAGTTTACTGTATAAATAACCAGAAATACTCTAAAATACTCGTTTGCGGTATCCTATAGGTATCCTAGAGCAAAACAAGCGATTTGCAGGATACCTTGATCGCTTGGTATGGGGTGTTTGTGGAAACATTCAAATTCACGAAAGCAAAACTCGAAAGCCTGCCGCCCGCCGAACGTGGCCAGGTGGAGTATGGTGATACCGTTGTGAACGGGCTACGGCTCCGAGTGGGGATCAGTGGCGCGAAGAGCTTTTGTATCTCCAGAAAACGTAATGGCAAATTTATACGGGCCACCTTAGGCAGATTTCCCGATCTTACTATTGATAATGCCAGGGCAAAGGCTCTCGAACTTCTGGGAGACGTAGCCACTACAGGCAGAAACCCTAACGTCGAAAAGCGCATCAATGAAAAGGCTTTGGTTACGCTTAATGATGCGCTGGACACCTATATCAAAAGCCGTGATGAACGGTTAAGCGCCGATACAGCAAAACAGTATCGTTCCATCCTGCAAAATTTCTCTGGTGACTGGATGAAACAACCAATCGCCTCTATCAGCCGTGAACGGGTGGAAACCAGACACAAAGCCGTTACTGATGGTTCTGTGTGGTTTGGTGCTGATAAATCAACGCTACGCGCAGGGGTTGGAAGCGGCAGTAAAGCACAGGCCGATCTCTGGGCTAGGGTGCTTCGTGCTATATACCGCTTCGCGCACGATCATTACCGTGACGAGGAAGGGAAAACGCTTCTTCCGGACCCGCCTACAATGGTACTGAGCACAAAGCGCAAATGGCATGGTACCGTGAGGAAGACTGAGCGTATCCGCACCAATGAGCTTGGAAGGTGGTTTAGCGCCTTATCGTCCGTGCGAGAGTTTGCCGAACAGGGGCGCGATGATATAGCAGCGGCGGTTTGCGATGCTGTGGAAATGGCTATTTTTACCGGACTGCGTAAGTCTGAAATTTTAGAGCTTAGCTGGGATAGAGTTAATCTTGGAGGCCGATATTTTTGGATTGATACCACAAAAAACGGCGATCCGCTTGAACTCCCCATTACTGAAACTCTACTGAAATTATTTCGCCGCCGAGCCAAGATGAAAGCGGCAGATGGATTATTGGTTTTTCCTGGGGATAAAGGTGTCATTAAAGAGTACAGGCACATTATCGATCGCATAAGTGCTGCCACCGTGCCAGACCCAAACCCAGACCTGCTAAAGCCTATTCCTTTCAAATGGCATGACGGCCGCCGAACCTTTGGTACCGTTGCTGAGCTGGTGGGGGTGGGTAATTATATCCTGAAACGCCTGCTCAACCACCGAACTATGAGAAGCGCGGATGTTACCCAGGGCTATCTGCATTTCAGTGCTGATGAACTTATGGAACCAGCTTCAAGAATAGAACGGGCAATACTCGAACACGCCGGGATTATTGAGAGTAAAAAATCTCTTGATGCGAAGTTATTACTTGCTCTTGAAGGTCTGAGCGAAGAAGAAAAGCGCCGTCTCATTTTTGATTTATCCAAAAATATTAAGGTTTCTGAAAATGAATAGACAAATTGAACTTTCTGAATTAATCAGTAAATCATTTATCGAGTCGACCAATAAGATGAGTCAAGACGATAAACTTGCGTTTTATCAGGCCATCTTAGATGGAGATAAAAATATAGAACGTGAAATTTTAAAAAAATATAACTATACAATGGTGACACCAGTTGAAAACATCATGAGCGATGAAGATGCTGAGGCGCTAGCAAATTCGCTTTTGAAGGATGAAAAAGGGGTGTTCAATGAAATCAATAATCTTTTTGTATCTGCCAGTAAAAAATATTGGTCAAATGCAGAAAGGTTGAGCGACTTACCTTTAGAACAGCATGACAAAATACTTAACCATGCAAGAGAGCTTCAAACTTCGTTCAATTCTAAAGAGCATGTTAACTCTGTATTGCATGGGATTTATGGAGAAAATGCGGGGACAATTGTTAAGGCCGCAATTATTGCTGACCTTATTGGTTGCCTTGATTTAAGAAATGATTTGATGGTTGTATTTGGTTCCATGGTTGAGAGTGCTCACAATAGCAAAGCTATGGATATTTTTAAGAAGAAAAAAGTTATAAGCGAAGACAGAAGTTTAGCCAAGAAAGGTAAAACAAACAGACACCATGCAACAGCAATAAAAATCGCTGCCGATACGTGGGGTAAGTATCCAAATGCAAGCCTTGCGGGACTTTCAGAGGACATATCAGCGCATTTGAGAAAGGCGTGGAAAGACGTGCCAGTAGCTGGAACGGTAGAGAAGTGGTTAAAAGATTCTGGGTTAAACCCTGCTGTTAAGCCGAAAAACAGAAATTATGAGTTAATCATATTAGAAGGGGAATAAATCTAGTTTTACGCCCCTTAATCTTGTAAGCAATGCAGTGAACCAGATATAGGAATTTATATCTGGTTTCGCTTTCTCCTAAAGTATATATATCAATAATAAAGTATCACCACTGTTAATCAGAAATACACGGTGATATATATGCGTTTAATTAATAATCCAACCATTCTTGAACGATTAACCCGCGCGGAGGCTGCTGCCTATCTCGGTGTGAATGCTCAGACTTTGGCTAACTGGGCTCATACAGGAAAGGTGGGGATTCCACATCATAAGGTTGGTCGCAAAGTCATTTATATGAAGTCAGACCTCGACAATTACCTTGCGGCGAACCGCCGTACTCAGACGGCTTAAGGTGGCGGGGATGATACATAAAACAAAAGCGGCCATGCAGGGCCGCCAATGTCACTACCAAAAACTTAAGCAAAGTCAGGATACCAGGGTTAATGCTGGTGGTCAAAGCCTGAGCGCTCCTGTGATTGCAGGAACTGCGCCATTGGCGAGGTTACGTGAAACTACCCAGAAATTGGGCTGTTTAGGGTGTGCGGCATTGGCGCACACCCCATTTCCCCAAATCTGGGGAGAACTGGATCAGC
This sequence comes from Enterobacter sp. PP-008-ECC_S150, assembly GCF_045257065.1. NCBI lineage: Bacteria > Pseudomonadati > Pseudomonadota > Gammaproteobacteria > Enterobacterales > Enterobacteriaceae > Enterobacter > Enterobacter sp. PP-008-ECC_S150. The sequence continues at coordinate 5,203 of NZ_JBJHHG010000018.1, forward strand.
GTGCAGGGTGTACTGCAATGCAGCATACCCCGGGAAAATCCCGTAGTTTCGACCGTTATCCAGATATCGGGTATCACTCCTTGTCTGCTTACTTGGCCTTCCTGCGCTGGAGTTCGTCACGAACAACGCTGATAAGTTGTCCGATCTCTTCGGAGGCTTTGACTCCAATCTTTTCTACCTGCGCTAGCGTATCGAGGGAAGAAACAAGGATATTTTCCCCGTTTCCTTCTGCTTGGCGTCGGGCGATCTCCCCGCGCATGGCGGCTACGATGAACGCTGCATTGCTTTCGTCGTTCCGTTTGACGGACTCCATTCCCTCTATGACATCGTGTGGGATGCGGGCGGTTAATGATTGTGACTTCGTGTTTTTGGGGCCTGTAGCCATCTGCAATCCTCCGTATGCTGGTGTAAGACAATATACACAGAATCAGTCTTACACAAAAGCATTGACATGTAAGCCACCTAAAAATAAAGTTACTTACACCTTGGTTGATAATCAGGGTACAGAAAAGACGAAGCCCGCTGGCGCTACCAACACCAACGGGCCTCTAACCAAACCGTTATCTGAGGTAACAGCTATGGCTTTCAAGAAGTCTACCCAAACTCGCCCGGAATTTACATGGAGATTTCTCTCCGCTTCTGAGCACTACCCTACCGCCAAACCATTGGTGATCTACGTCAACGCATCCAGCGAACAGGAGGCCCGCGAGACTATGCCGGGGGTAAACCTCATTTTTGCTGCTCGCCTGCCATTTCATGATCTTCGGGTTGTGGAGGTTTGCCATGCGTGAATTAACCAATAAAAGCACGTCAATAGCCTGTGAACTGGCTGCGTTGTTGATGGTTGTCGAGGAGTGCGACGTAGATCAGGTTGAGCGTGAAAACCTTATCAGTCTGGCCAGACGAGTATCGGATCAACTGGCGGCAAGCATGGTCGAGCAGAATTCAAAGGGGGCGCTCAATGGATAACCTTTATACCTACAAGAGCGATCAGGACTTATTGACCACTGCTCAAGAGGTTTCGGCTCTTCTTTCGTGTGCAGCTTTTGTAGCTATAGCGAACGATGAAAAGAAGCGCATCCACCTGATGGCTTTAATGGATATTGCATCGCGCTTAGCTGATGATCTGGCTAACGCTTTGGATAAGTCATTCGTCCTTCCAGCTGAAGGGGAACGCAAATGATCAGTAACGTGAAATTCAACGAGCTGGCTAACCGCGTTGATCTGCTGGTTGAAAAGATTTTGCATCTTGAGGAACAGGTTAAGTCACTCACCGATAGTCAGGGAGGAGAAATCCCTCCGGGTATGACGCCAGTAGCAACACTGGCCGCTGAATACGGTATCTCAACCAAAAAGGCTGAGGAGCTGGCGAAAAACACAGGGGTGATGCTGGTTAAGCTGAAATCTGGCGGGTTCGTTGCGCCTGATGAAAAGTTCAGGGAAGCGGCGCGGCTGGTGTTGCGCAGTGCTAAGCGCAAATATGGCTCTGCGTACTGGTTCCATCCTCTGATCGGCAAATTCCAGATGAGCGGAGGCATACCAAAATGACGGTACAACTGACAGCTGTAGAAACTGTATCTGATGCCTTGTTCACCTGTTCATATCTATGGGCGCATGGCAAGCAGTACAGTCGCAGCGATTTGGATAAAGCCCTCCACCAGCATAAGGACCCCACTACCCGTTACGGAAAGCTGGTGGCTCGCCTCAACCAGATAGCAGCAATGCCGTATGAGGAGCTTTGTGATGCCGGGTATCTCGACACGGACCGCAAACAAATGATTACCGCGCGGCGTTCTGTGCTGGTGGAAGAGATAGGCGAAGGGGAAATGAATGCCATGCTGTCTGACGTGCAGCGCATTCACCGCGTCTTCCCTGATGCTGGAGCAAAGTTCAGGACAAAGCTGCCTCTCTCTCGCGGTTCTGAGGGCTTTGATATCCGTCAGGACTATATCCTTAAACACTTTCTTCCAGCTCAGTCTCTGTGCAGCATTTACGGCCCAAGCGGTTCGTATAAGAGTTTTCTTGCCGTATCGTGGGCCTGTCATATCGCTGCTGGTCTGCCATGGGCGGGGAAGAAGGTCACTCCCGGCGCGGTGCTGTATGTGGTTGGCGAGGGTGGTGTAGGTGTTCCCCGGCGTATACGGGCATGGGAACAGGTGCATGGCATACAGGCAGAAAACCTCTGGCTGGTCAATCGTCCGGTGTTCCCGGTGCGTGAGTCAGAGGTCACAGAAGTTCTTCTTGCTGCCAGGCAGATTGAAGTCGAATGTGGTGTGCCGGTTCGCATGGTGGTGATCGATACGCTGGCCCGTTGTTTTGGGGGGAATGACGAGAACGATGCTCGTGATATGGGGGCGTTTATTGAGGGGTGTGACGTTATCAAACAGAAAACGGGTGCAACGGTGCTGGTAGTTCACCACTCCGGCAAAGATGAAGGGAAAGGCGCTCGCGGTTCCAGTGCTTTCCGTGCTGCGCTTGATACTGAATTTAACGTTAAGCGTGAAGGGGATGGAAAGGCGCTTATTCTGACCTGTACCAAGATGAAAGACGCGGAGGAGCCAGAGCGTAAAGCGTATGACCTGAGAACGGCAGAGCTTTACACCGATGAAGATGGTGAGCTTGTTTGCTCTCTGGTTGTGCACGATCAGCCGAGAGAGGCTAAAGAGGTTGAGCCTGAACTGGCCAATGTCTCCCGTCTTAGCGATAACCACCATGCACTATGGCAGGCAGTACGCAGCCGCACAGCTAAGGGGGAGCCATGCACTATCTCCGTCATTAAAGACGATCTACGTGCAACGCTGGGTGCAGACAAAGTGAGAAAGTCATTCCCGCGCTGGCTGGACAAGCTGGAGAGTGAGCAAATCATTCGCATCGAGGGTGAGAACCTTTACCCAGTTACAGTCGAGTAAATGCGGCGGTAAGTGCGGCACGTGCGGCATTTAGTATGTTTTATGACCAAATGCCGCACTTAGTCCCTGTATACACGTGCTAAGTGCGGCATTTCACTGAAACCCCCGTCATTACTGGGTTTGCGTAATTTTTTGAGAAAACTGGTGCGGCGCTAAGTGCGGCATTGCTAAACGCGGCGCTAAGTGCGGCATCATGGACAACTCAGGAGTAAGCAAGGGAATTATAAAGACGACTATCGATCTGGCAAAGGGTCATGGCTCAAGCGGAGGAGGTATTAAACCGACTCCAGATGTCGCTTAAATATGGTAAAGATATGCCGGAACGCGGCGAAAAAATTCATTAAGGAGATTTTATGCCAATCACAATACAGGATATTAAAACTCACAAGGACCAATACGGGCTGCATGACCTGGACACGATGAGCACAGAGGAATACCGAAAGGCCTTGTCTGATGGGGCATTCTTCTGGATCGATCACCATGACTTTCTGCGAAGCACTTTATCAGAGGAGATCTTGACTACAAACCGGGAACAATTGGAAACGTTGATTGAATACTTACAAAGCATTAGTGACAAAATGTCATCCTAACCGCAAGTGATGAAAGATGGCCGCTTGTTGGCGGCTATCTAACAATACTTTTCAAGTATGCTTCTTAAATTAGAGTTTAATGTATATTCATAGCCTTTTTGCGGCTGTTCAAAGATGATGGAATCACTGAAATTTCTAAAAATATATTCGCTAGGTGAGTAATGTAATCTTCCACTGCGATCTGTCCATGTTGTTTTTGTGACATCTTTTTCTAAAAGTAATTTAAATGAAGATATTTCCTTTTCAGCCATGGCATTAAACGCTCTGGTTGCAGCGTTTTTTTCCAATTGAGAAATGTCATTATTGAATTTTTTTTCAAGTATATCTTTTGCGATACTTGTTAACGCCACACTCTGTGAGCGTTCTCCTGTTGCAACAACATAGGTGATATTTAAATTGCATAAAGAAAACAACGTAGCACCTTTAGCATGTGAAGCATTATTTTTGCCAATTAGTTTTTTTATTATGTAAAGTTGAAAGACATCCAGTTCATCAATGGAAGAACTAATTTTATCTTTTAGCAATTCTTTTTCACGCTCTTTGTTTTGTTTTTCAATTAGAGCTTGTGCTTCTAATTTTTGTTTCTCTATTTTCTTGGATATCATAGTGTGTATAGTATTAATGACAGAAAACACCAAGCGAATTGAAGTTACTAGGATTAAACTTTGTGGAATCAATTTGGGAACTGGATCTAAAATGAAATGGTCTGGTGAAGATAAGATGATAGCGGCTAAGCAAGTCAGCAATATAGCGATATTCAACCGAACGTCAGTCATTTTTTGTAAGGATTCTAAAAACTCTTTATATCCCTGCATCCACACACCCGTATCAATTTGGAGAGAATTGTAAATTACTTATACCTGATTCTACTCCTTCCTCCTTCTTACTCAAGAGGGGGTTTTATTTAATATTCTCATGTATATCTTGAAGAGTGGCACTCAGACGTGAGCCGCCACTGGCCGTTAAGTCAAGCTGTAGCGAGTACAGCCTGCGAGAGGCAGAAAAAGATTTAACGGCCTCCCCTCCAAGCGCTGGTTTCACGTCTCAACGTTAATTGTTACGGAAACCACTCCATGAAGAAACTACTCGAATTACGCCAGCAGAAAGCCGCACTCAAAACACAGATGCGTTCCATGCTGGAGAAAGCCGACACCGAAAAGCGCAGCCTGAACGAAGAAGAGGGCAAAAAGTTCGATGAACTCCGCGCCCAGGCTGATGCGCTTGAAGTTGAAATCACCCGTCTTGAAGCCGTCGCCGACGATCAGCGCAATCTGCCAGGTACTTCCGTTGAAGGTGAGCCAGTAAGCAACGACGAGCTGCGCCACTACATCATGACCGGTGATACCCGCTCTCTCTCCACGCTGGTGCAGGCTGACGGCGGTTATACCGTTATCCCTGAGCTGGACAAAGAGATCATGCGCCAGTTGCAGGATGATAGCGTGATGCGCTCGATCGCAACGGTGAAGACCACCAAAACCAACGAATACCAGAAGCTGGTATCTGTGGGCGGCACTACCGTTAATCGTGGTACCGAAGGTGAGGCACGTACCGAAACCAGTACGCCGAAGATGGAGCGCGTTGATATCAAACTCAACCCGATCTACGCCTACCCGAAAACCACTCAGGAGATTCTCGACTTCTCCGAGGTGGATATTCTGGGCTGGCTGTCTTCTGAAATTGCTGACACCTTCACCGCTACCGAAGAAAGTGACTTTGTGAACGGCGACGGTGATAAAAAATCCAAAGGGTTCCTGTCTTACCCTCGCGCGGCCAGTGCCGATAAAGCCCGTCCGTTCGGTACGCTGGAGAAGATGGAAGCCGCTGACGTTTCCTCTGATGGTCTGATCGACCTGCTGTATAAGCTGAAAGCCAAATATCGCAAAAACGCCGTATGGGTGATGAACTCCAACACCGCAGCCAAACTGCAAAAGCTGAAAAACGGCAACGGAGATTACATCTGGCGCGATCGTCTGGTTGCCGGTTCTCCCGATACGCTTCTGGGCCGTCCTGTTCAGTATCTGGAAACCATGCCGGATGCGGAGGCAGGTAAAGCATTCCTCGCGGTAGGCGACTTCAAGCGCGGCTATTTCATCGTGGATCACACCACTGGCGTGCGTACCCGTCCTGACAACATCACCGAGCCGGGTTTCTACAAGGTGCATACCGATAAATACCTGGGCGGTGGTGTGGTGGACTCCAACGCCATCAAGGTGCTTGAGCTTTCAGGCTCCGGTTCCTGATTTGACGTTTAAGGGGCTGCGGCCCCTTTTTGCCCTCTGTGGAGTCCAGTAATGAAAACAATCGATTTTGAAATCCGTACCTCCGAAGTGAGCGCCAGCAACAAAAAGCTGGTGGGCTATGCCGTGCGCTGGAACAGTCTCTCTGAAATTATCTGGGACGAGTTCCGCGAGCAGTTTGCGCCGGGCGCGTTTAAAGACAGCCTGGCATCCGGTAGCGATGTGCGTGCGCTGTACGAGCATAACTATACCCAGCTGCTGGGCCGCACTAAATCCGGCACGCTGGTGCTGTCCGAAGACGATACCGGGCTGCGCTTCGAGCTGACCCCGCCGAATACCCAGCTTGGTAACGATGTGCTGGAGCTGGTGGAGCGTGGGGATATCTCCGGCATGAGCTTTGGTTTCCGGGCGCTGAAAGAGGCGTGGGATATCGGCCAGTCTCCATACCTGCGCACTGTTACCGCAGCCGAACTGCGGGAGATTACCGTTACCTCTATGCCTGCTTATCCTGAGTCTGGAGTGGAAATCGCGCACCGTTCGCTTTTCTCCCAACATCCTGAACTGTGCCGCGCTGGCGATAACCGTCGCCGCTGGGCTGAATTAGCGGGGCTCTGATATGTGGAATATCTGGCCGTTTGGCCGTAAGTCTGAACCCTCTGAGCAGCGCAGCATGACTATTGATGAATTTCTGGCGATGGCAGGGATTCCAAATACCGGATCAGGCGAGTATGTGTCTGCGGGTACTGCGGAATCTCTGCCGGCGGTCATGAACGCCGTATCAGTTATCAGTGAGGCTGTGGCAACAATGCCCTGCTATCTCTACCGCGTGCGCAACGATAACGGGCGAGAGGCGCGGGAATGGCTGAGCAATCACCCGGTGGATTTTCTGCTGAACGAGCAGCCGAACGACTGCCAGACACCTTACCAGTTCAAACGCACGATGATGCGCCATTGTCTGCTGAATGGTAACGCCTATGCGGTGATCCAGTGGGGCCGCGACGGCCAGCCGCAATCCCTGCACCCGTATGCGCCGGGGGCGGTTGTTCCTGAGCGTATCGGCCAGCATAAGTACAAATACACCGTTACTGAACCGTTTACCGGGGCTGTGCGCACCTACCTGCAGGAAGAGATTCTGCACCTGCGTTACTCCACCGATGATGGCTTTCTGGGGCGTTCTCCTATCACCGTCTGCCGTGAGGCGCTGGGGTTAGGTCTGGCCCAGCAGCGGCACGGTGCCAGCATTATGAAAGATGGCATGATGGCGGCGGGTGTGGTGGTCACTAAAGAGTGGCTCGATAGCGTGAAGGGCAAACAGGCGATGGATGCACTGGAGCGCTACAAGGGCGCCAGAAATGCCGGTAAAACACCGATCCTTGAAGGTGGCATGGACTACAAGCAGCTTGGCATGAGCAATCAGGATGCCGAATGGCTGGCCTCCCGTCGCTTCACCATTGAAGACATTGCCCGCATGTTCAACGTGTCGCCCATCTTCTTGCAGGAATACAGCAACAGCACCTACAGCAATTTCAGCGAAGCGAGCCGCGCATTTCTCACCATGACGATGCGCCCGTGGCTGGCAAACTTCGAACAACAAATCAAATCTGCGCTGCTGGTGGCCTCTCCGGTTCCGGGAACCCGCTATCAGGTGGAATTTGACTCTGCTGACCTTCTCCGCGCCACGCCAACCGAACGTTATGCCACTTATGAGCGCGGCATTAAGAACGGGATCATGAACCCGAACGAAGCCCGTGAACGTGAGGGGATGCCGCCGCGTGAAGGTGGTGACGAATTCAGCCAGGCATGGAAGCAGGAAGTGAAGATCAGCAAAGACGGCAAGGAAGGTGGCGAATGAGAGCCGGAAAGATGAAACGCCGCATTACCTTTCAGAAGTCTGAATCTCACCGCGACCCGACTGGTCAGATTATCTATGAATGGGCTGATCTTGCCACCGTCTGGGCTGAAATTCGAGCTATCAGCGGGCGTGAGCGCATGTCTTCCGGGGCACTTTACTCCGAGGCTACCGTGCGAATCTGGACGCGCTACCGCGACGATATAACCACCGCAAACCGCATTCTGTACCGATCTCCAAACGTCTGGGGGCAGGTTTACGGCATTGTGGCCGTAATTCCTGATGTGGATCACACCCGGCTTGAGCTGCTGTGCAAGGGAGGCATTTTCAATGAGTGAGTTAATCGGCCTGGAAGAAGCAAAGCTGCATTGCCGTATTGATGATGATTATGAAGACACGCTGATACAGGCGTACATCGAAGCTGCGCTGGAGGTCTGCCAGAAGCATATTGGCAAGCGATTTGATAACGGTCTGGAGTTCACCCCTGCTATCAAGATCGGCTGTCTGATGTACGTTTCTCAGCTGTACGAGTACCGCACGATGATTGGTGACACCGACGCCAAAGAGATACCGATGGCTGTCTCTGCGTTGTGGTCTGTCTACCGAGATGTGGGGGTGTACTGATGCCGTGGCAACCACTACGCCGGTGCACAGAGCCGGGATGCAATAAACGGGTGAAGTCTGGCAAGTGTGACGAGCATAAGCGGGAAGCGTGGCGGGCAGAGGATGCCAGACGCGGCCACCGCCGCGCGCGTGGTTACTCAGCCTCATGGGAGAAGTACCGCGCTCAGTACCTTAAGCGCTATCCGCTGTGCGTTGAGTGTCAGAAGCTGGGCCTCTACGTGCCTGCAAAGATTGTCGATCACATCATCCCTATCAACGGCGGTGATGATGTTCTGTTCTGGCCTGAGTGGAATCACCAGCCGTTATGCCAGGCGCATCATAACCAGAAGACCACACAGCAAGACCCAACCACCAAAGCGAAGCGCAAAGCAGGGCTGTACCGTGAGCAGGAAGATCGTGCAGCCCATCGCAATGACTGGATGTATGAGGCTGACAATGACTGAGCAGGAACAGCAGCGGCTGATAAGTGGGCTGATAAAGCAGCGCGAGGCATGGCAACCATCCAGACAGAGAGCGCACACGAAGCCCGTAGCAAAGCGCATGAGCCAGCGTGACCGGGAGCTTATGGAATGCTTCCGCAACCGCTGACAGGCGGCATGGACGGGGTGGGGGAGGTTTTAAAGACAAACCCCCTGCTGCAAGGCACCGCCTGCCCCCTCAAATTTTTACGCACGGTGAATTTTTTGAAAATAAAACGCGATGGAAACGAGAAATTTTTATGGCAAGACCACCAAAACCGCCAGCTTACCTTGATGAGTTAGCCGCGCAGCAGTGGAAAGCAAAGGCGAAGCAGCTGGCCGAACGCGGTGATCTGACTCCCGCCGACTGGAACAACCTTGAGCTTTTTTGCGTCAATTATTCGATGTACCGCAAAGCCGTTGAAGACCTTGCCAGCCGTGGATTCAGCATTGTTAACAGCCAGGGCGGCGAGAGCCGAAACCCGGCACTGAGCGCAAAGGCCGACGCTGAAAAAATCATGATTAAAATGTCGTCGCTGCTGGGCTTTGATCCGGTAAGCCGCCGCCGGAATCCGGTGGAAACGGAAGAGGAAGACGAACTTGACCGTCTGGAATGACTACGCAAACGCGATAAAAACGGGCGAAATTCCGGCCTGTAAGCGCGTTAAACAGGCCGTGGAAAGGTACTTTTCAGACCTTAAAGACCCCCGTTATGAGTTCGATACGGCGACCGTAGAGCGGTTTATTGCGTTCTCGCGGCTCTGTCCTCACGTCAAAGGCCCGCTTCGGGGCCAGCCAATAAAGCTTGAGCCGTGGCAGCAGTTCGCCTTTGCTAACCTGCTGGGTTTCAAAGTCAGGGAGTCAGGCCGCCGTAAGTACAGCAGCGCATTTATTGAGGTACCGCGTAAGAACGCCAAATCAACCGTGGCCGCCATGCTGGCTAACTGGTTTCTGGTAATGGAGAAGGGCCAGCAGGATATCTACACGGCGGCGGTGAGTCGTGATCAGGCCCGAATCGTGTTCGACGATGCCCGCCAGATGTGCCTGCTGTCAAAACCGCTGAAAAAGCGCGTCAATATCCAGGCGCATAAGGTCATTTTCCCGAAGAGCAACAGCCTGTTAAAGCCGCTGGCGGCGAAAGCGGCCACCATTGAAGGGACTAACCCCAGCCTGGCGATTGTTGATGAATACCACCTTCACCCGGATAACGGCGTTTATTCCGCGCTTGAGCTGGGTATGGGCGCACGTCCGGAGGCGATTTTGTTCGCCATCACGACTGCCGGGAGCAACGTTGTCTCTGCCTGTAAACAGCATTATGACTACTGCTGCCAGATTCTGTCCGGGGAAGAGAACAACGATTCGCTGTTTGTCCTGATCTACGAACTGGACGACGAAAGCGAGGTTGAGCAGCCGGAAATGTGGATCAAGGCTAACCCTAACCTGCATGTGTCCGTTGATGCGGCGAAACTGGAGTCCACCATCCAGAAAGCGCGGGGTATACCGTCGCAGTGGGTGGAAATGCTGACCAAGCGTTTCAATATCTGGTGTCAGGGCTCCACGCCGTGGATGGGGGCCGGGGCATGGGATGCCTGTGCGCTCGACTATACCGAAGACGACCTGGCCGGAATGGAGTGTTATGCCGGGTTTGACCTGTCCTCTACCAGCGACATCACCAGCGTAAGTTACGCGTTCCCGTTCGACAGGGAGATCAGACTCCTTACCCGTCATTATCTGCCGGAAGCCCAGCTACTTAACGTCGCCAACAAAAACCGCGCCATCTACCGCCAGTGGGTGAAAGCGGGCTGGATACGTACCACCCCCGGCGACTGCATCGACTATGACCGTATCCGTGACGATATTCTGCGCGACGCTGAAACCTTCAATATCCGGCTAGTGGGCTTCGATACGTGGAACGCCACGCACCTGCGCACCCAGCTACAGGGGGCGGGGCTTGATGTGGAGCCGTTCCCGCAAACCTATCTCAAATTCAGTCCGGTAGCGAAATCCTTTGAGGTGTTCGTTAACCGCAGAGTGGTGCGCCACCGTGGCGATCCGGTTCTGGCCTGGGCGGTTGGTAACGTGGTGATGGAGTCCGACGCTAACGCCAACATTAAGCCCAACAAGAAGAAATCCTCCAACAAGATAGACCCGGCTGTATCTGCGCTGATGGCGTTCGGTACCTTCCAGGCTGAGCATGAGGATTTTGCTTTCGATATGAGCGACAGCCACAAGCAACGGCTGGCGACATTTAACGGTATCTGACAGGAGTAGAATGATGAATACAGCTAATAATGAAACACTTGCGACTATCCGTATGTTTGGCCCGCTCGGCAAAACCTTCGGTAGAACTCACCAGCGCCTTGTAAGGACTACGCATGAGGCTTTTCGGGCTCTGGCCGTAACAATTCCCGGATTCGAAAAATACATGAATACAAGCAGGGCTCGCGGTTTAACATATGCGATTTATGTCGGAAAAAAGAACATTGGGGCAGATGACCTGGAATTTCCGAACAATGGACGCGAGATTCATATCGTTCCGGTGGTAATTGGAAGTAAAAAAGCAGGGATGTTACAAACTATTCTCGGCGCGGTACTAGTGGTAGTTGGGGCAATTGGAGTTACGGTTGGTCAGGCATGGGGTGGCGGCACATGGGGGCCTGTCGCCTGGAAACTTGGAGCGGCCATGATCGCTGGCGGTGTTGTGCAATTACTTTCTCCACAACCTACTGGACTTGCAAGCAAACAAAGTGCGGACAATAAGGCTTCATACGCATTTGGCGGCGTTACGAATACTGCTGCGCAAGGTTATCCGGTACCATTGCTTTATGGAAAGCGCCGTATCGGCGGTGCAATCATATCGGCAGGTATCTATGTGGAGGATCAGCTTTGACAAATCAGATGCTACTCTGGCCGGAAGGTGAGGTATTTACCCTAGAGGTATTAATACCAACAAAATACGAGCCATTGCCGGTGGAGGTAACTTACATTGTTCCTCCTTTCGATAAGGTTGTGGAGACATGGCAGAACAGGGACCCGGCGAAGGCCTACCCTCTTTTTAGACAGTTCATTGTTGACTGGGATCAGCAGGACAAACTTACCGACGAAATACTTATGTGTTTTCTGACAGCATACCCTGGTACAGATCAAGCTATTTTTGCGGGTTGGTGTGAGCATATGAAGGCGCATCTTGAGAAAAATCAAGAGTCATTTATCCATTCGCCAAACACTATTAATTAAGCCCGCATATCCGTTATGCGGTTGGATTCAAACATAAAGAAGGGGATGAAGTGAGAAAGATACTTTCCTTGTTTGTCGCATCGATTTTACTGGCTGGTTGTTCAGTAGAAACTATTACTAGCAAACCTCCAATTTTCACTGGTAAAAGCCCAAAAAAACCAGCTGAGGTAGTTCGCTGCTTGGCACCCAAGATGTCAGATTTGAACCCATCGGCAACAACAATGGAGACTGAAACGGGCTACAGAATAGTGGTATCAGTTTCTGATGTAGGTGCTTCAGTTGTTGCCTTGGTGGATGCTGATGGTGAGGGCTCAGAGGTCAGAATGCACGCATTTACAGCCGGATACGGAAACCCGTGGGGTAAAATGGCTATGTCTTGTATATAAATAATTTGCTAATGGTAGGAAGGGGTGCCCGGCTTACGCCGGGCGGGCTTTTTACGCTATCTATGCAAAACATAAGAAAGGCAGACTGCTATAAACACTGCTAAAAGCGGAGCAACTCCGCCGGCAGCGAATGCCGTAAACAGCACAGCGATTACTTGTGCACGCTTAGACAGCAGGTCTGAGCCCATAATAGAGTCGAACATAAATTCTCCATCATGGTTCCTGCCGTCTCTTGATGAGTTGGGAGCAAGAGTCCAGACCCGTGGCGCTTTTAGTGTTGATCCAGCGACTTTGGCCGCCACGACCCAACTGGAAGTTTAGGCCTTTCGGCCAAACCGTTACTCCAAAATACCCACTTAAAGTATCCTATGGGTATCCTAGAGAATTGATAATACTTACCAGTTATTGTAAGTCTTTGATATTTGGTGGCCCCTGCTGGACTTGAACCAGCGACCAAGCGATTATGAGTCGCCTGCTCTAACCACTGAGCTAAGGGGCCGTGGCGGTGAATTATAAAGTAACTGCCCGCAGCAATCCAGCCATTCACACCTGCCTGCTGTTTTTATAAACAATGCATAATCAATCCTTTATACTTACCAGACGATGTATCAGCGGGAGTAAAGATGATCAACGATATTCTGGCCCCAGGCCTGCGGGTGGTGTTCTGCGGAATTAACCCAGGCAAGTCCTCGGCGCACACCGGTTTTCACTTCGCTCATCCGGGGAACCGCTTCTGGAAGGTGATTTACCAGGCCGGGTTTACCGACAGGTTACTCAAGCCTGAAGAAGAGCAGCACCTGCTGGACACGCGCTGCGGGATTACCATGCTGGTCGAGCGGCCGACGGTACAGGCGAGCGAGGTCAACCTGCATGAACTGCGTAGCGGCGGGCGGGAGCTGGTCAAGAAGATTGAGGATTATCAGCCCGACGCGCTGGCCATTCTCGGCAAGCAGGCCTACGAGCAGGCGTTTAGCCAGCGCGGGACGCAGTGGGGTAAGCAGAGCATCATGATTGGCGTGACGCAGGTGTGGGTGCTGCCTAACCCGAGCGGGCTGAACAGAGCCTCGCTGGATAAGCTGGTAGAGGCGTATCGTGAGCTGGATGAGGCGCTGATGGTGCGGGGGCTGTAGTCCTCGGCGGGCTGATGCTCTGGGAGAGGGAATAAACAAAAAAAAAGCTCCCGATTGGGAGCTTTTTCACTGTCAGGACAGATTAGTCGTCCAGGAAGCTACGCAGCACTTCAGAGCGGCTTGGATGACGCAGCTTACGCAGCGCCTTCGCTTCGATCTGACGGATACGTTCGCGGGTAACGTCGAACTGTTTGCCCACTTCTTCCAGCGTGTGGTCGGTGTTCATGTCGATACCGAAACGCATACGCAGCACTTTCGCTTCACGGGCGGTGAGGCCCGCCAGCACGTCGTGCGTCGCGGCACGCAGGCTCTCGGTGGTGGCAGAGTCCAGCGGCAGCTCGAGGGTGGTGTCCTCGATGAAATCACCCAGATGCGAATCTTCATCATCACCGATCGGTGTTTCCATGGAGATTGGCTCTTTGGCGATCTTCAGCACTTTACGGATCTTGTCTTCCGGCATCAGCATGCGCTCGGCCAGCTCTTCCGGCGTCGGCTCGCGGCCCATCTCCTGCAGCATCTGGCGGGAAATACGGTTGAGCTTGTTGATGGTCTCAATCATATGCACCGGAATACGGATGGTGCGCGCCTGGTCCGCGATAGAGCGGGTGATAGCCTGACGGATCCACCAGGTTGCGTAGGTGGAGAACTTGTAACCACGACGGTATTCAAACTTATCGACCGCTTTCATCAGACCGATGTTGCCTTCCTGAATCAGATCCAGGAACTGCAGACCGCGGTTAGTGTATTTCTTGGCGATAGAGATAACCAGACGCAAGTTCGCTTCAACCATCTCTTTCTTCGCACGGCGGGCTTTCGCTTCACCAATGGACATGCGACGGTTGATGTCTTTGACCTGCTCGATGGTCAGGCCGGTCTCTTCTTCAATCTGCTGCAGCTTCTGCAGGCCGCGATAGACATCGTCCTTCACGTCGTGCAGTTTTTCAGACCATGGCTTGTTCATCGCGATAGCCGCGTTGAACCAGGTTTCGCTGGTTTCGTTGCCGGTGAAGAGGGTGATGAAGTTCTTCTTCGGCATTTTGCACTGCTCAACGCACAGCTTCATGATGATGCGTTCCTGGGTACGTACGCGATCCATCATCACGCGCATGCTGTTTACCAGGTAGTCGAACTGTTTTGGCACCAGGCGGAACTGTTTGAACACTTCAGACAGCTTCAGGATCTCTTCCTGTGCGGCGGCATGGCTGCGGCCTTTCGCTTTGATGGTGTCACGCGTCACTTCGTACTGGGTACGCAGCTCGGCAAACTTCTCGCGCGCCAGTTCCGGGTCGATGCTGTTGTCATCATCCGCGGTGTCGTCGTCGCTCTCTTCCTCATCTTCGTCTTCGTCGTCATCCATCTCTTCCTGAGACAGTTCGGAACCGACGTGAGTGGCGGTAGGCGCCATATCTTCTTCAGCGTTCGGGTCGACAAAACCGGTGATCAGGTCAGACAGGCGCGCTTCTTCCGCTTCAACGCGATCGTACTGCTCCAGCAGATAGGTAATCGCTTCCGGGTACTCGGCAACGGAGCACTGCACCTGGTTGATCCCGTCTTCGATGCGTTTTGCGATGTCAATTTCGCCTTCGCGGGTCAACAGTTCAACGGTACCCATTTCGCGCATGTACATGCGGACCGGGTCAGTGGTACGCCCGATTTCAGATTCCACGCTGGACAATACCTGTGCAGCAGCTTCTTCCGCATCTTCGTCAGTGTTGTTGGAGGTTTCAGCCAGCAACAGATCATCGGCATCCGGTGCTTCTTCCATCACCTGAATGCCCATGTCATTGATCATTTGGATGATGTCTTCGATTTGATCTGAATCGACGATATCTTCCGGCAGATGGTCATTGACCTCGGCATAGGTCAGATAGCCTTGCTCCTTACCACGTTGGACAAGAAGTTTCAGCTGTGACTGCGGGTTTTGCTCCATAAGACGGTATCCACACTTAATTCGTTTGATTGGTGTCGGCGATGGGGCTGCCAACCTTTAAAGCGAGGGCGTACTTATATTTTTGCCGCTGCCTCTCAGTGCGGCTGCCGGGGGCTTCCCGATCGATATTCGGCACTTAAGCCGTTAAATACTGTTGTCTTTCACTTATTTTCTTGCCAGTTCCTGGTTAATCATCCAGAGCTCCCGGCGTTCTTCGCTGCTTAAACCGTGTGTGCGCTCGCGAGCTATCAACTCTTCCTGGCGCAGCTCAAGCATCGAATCAAACATATGGTTGAGTGAGTCGGTGAACGTTTTTTCTGCAATGTCCTTATCTGCTATATCGTCCCACATCGACAATTTTTCAAGGGTAGCGGCCTCTTTTGTGCCGCGATAATGCTCTAAAAGTTGTCCGGTGGTCAGACCTGGCTGAGACAAACAGGTGTTGACCAGCTCTGAAAACAAGCCAAGTCCGGGCAATTTTTCGTGGTCCAAACCCGCCAGCGACGGCACCTGCGGTGCAAGCTCGGGATTTTGTACCAGCAACCCTATCAGTATACGCATGGTTGTGCGTTTTAGCTGAGGCGCGGGGCGAACCGTGCCGTTTTCAGCCTGTTTTGGCATTAAACGTTCAAGCTGGCTGTCATCCAGAATGCCGAGCTTGTTGCCTAACTCCTGACGCAGGTAGATGCGCAGCGTTTCGCCGGGCACCTGGCTGATTAACGGCAGCGCCAGCGTGCTGAGCTGCGCGCGCCCGTCAGGGGTACTCAAATCGACCTGCGGCATCAGGCTGTTAAACAAAAACGTGGAGAGCGGCTGAGCCTGCTCCATCCGCGCTTCAAACGCCGCTTTGCCCTCTTTACGCACCAGCGTATCCGGGTCTTCACCGTCGGGCAGGAACATAAAGCGCAGCTGACGCCCGTCGGTCATATACGGCAGCGCGGTTTCCAGCGCACGCCATGCGGCGTCGCGTCCTGCGCGGTCACCGTCGTAACAGCAGATGACGTTGTTGGTCACCCTGAACAGCAGTTGAATATGATCGGCGGTGGTGGACGTCCCTAACGATGCTACCGCGTAGTTGATGTCGTACTGCGCCAGCGCCACGACGTCCATATAGCCTTCGACGACCAGAAGACGCGGAGGTTCCGCATTATTCTGCTGCGCCTCATAAAGACCGTAAAGCTGGCGGCCCTTATGGAAAATATCGGTTTCCGGGGAGTTGAGGTATTTCGGCAGGGCATCACCCAGCACGCGACCACCAAAACCAATGACCCGGCCACGCTTGTCGCGGATCGGGAACATCACCCGTTCGCGGAAGCGGTCGTAGCTTCGTCCCTGGTCGTTGGTGACCAGCATGCCTGCATCGATGAGTGACTTACGATCTTCGCTATTGCCGCCAAAACGCTTTAACACGTTGTCCCAGCCGGGCGGGGCGTAACCAATAGCGAAACGCGCAATGACATCGTCGCTCAGTCCGCGCTTGTTCAGATACTGACGCGCAGGCTCAGCCGCAGAGTGCTTAAGAGACTGTTGGTAAAACGAATTCAGGCCATCCATCAGTTGATACAGCGTTTGCCGCTGATGGCGCTCGATCTGACTTGGCCCACTGCCTGCTTCATACGGCACTTCAAGGTTATGCATCGCCGCCAGCTCTTCGACGGTTTCAACGAACTCGAGCTTGTCGTAGTTCATTAAAAAATCAACGGCATTACCGTGAGCACCACAGCCGAAGCAATGGTAAAACTGCTTTTCACCGTTTACGGTGAAGGAGGGGGTTTTTTCGTTATGGAACGGACAGCACGCATGGTAGTTCTTGCCCTGTTTTTTCAGCTTTACCCGCGCGTCGATGAGATCGACGATGTCGGTTCTGGCAAGCAGGTCATTGATGAAAACGCGTGGGATTCTTCCGGCCATATGCCCCAAAATTTTAAGCGACTTATAAACGAAAACAAGCCGCGCATTCCTTCCGGAAGCACGGCCTTACGACTATTACTCTGTCTGTCAATTGAGGGCTGAAGCCCTCAACCAATTAGTACAGACGAGTACGGCGTGCGTTTTCGCGAGCCAGTTTCTTCGCGTGACGTTTCACAGCGGAAGCTTTAGCGCGCTTACGTTCGGTCGTTGGTTTTTCATAAAACTCACGACGACGAACTTCAGCCAGAACACCTGCTTTCTCGCATGAACGTTTGAAGCGACGCAGTGCTACGTCGAACGGCTCGTTTTCACGTACTTTAATTACCGGCATGTAACTCTCACCTTTAATAAATTCGGTTTGCCGCTGGCATCAACGCCAGCTTATTTCAAAATGGTGCGGAATTTTACTGCAAATGCTGCTGCTTTGTAAAGCACCGATGCGATTTTGAAAGGGACTTTAATAAGGGTGAGGAGTATACACGAGCCTTCTTCCTGGGGCGAACAAAGTTTTACATCAACCCGCCCAGGCTCTACACTGCGCGGTATTGAAACGAGGTAAAACAACTCATGCGTGTACTGGGTATTGAAACATCCTGCGATGAAACCGGCATCGCGATTTACGACGACGAAAAAGGGCTTCTGGCCAACCAGCTGTATAGTCAGGTGAAATTGCACGCTGACTACGGTGGCGTCGTCCCTGAACTGGCCTCTCGTGACCACGTGCGTAAAACGGTTCCCCTGATTCAGGCGGCGCTGAAAGAAGCCGGATTAACGGCAAAAGAGATTGATGCAGTGGCGTATACCGCAGGCCCGGGCCTGGTTGGCGCGCTGCTGGTTGGCGCGACGGTTGGCCGTTCGCTGGCGTTCGCGTGGGATGTGCCGGCCATTCCGGTTCACCATATGGAAGGGCATCTGCTGGCGCCGATGCTGGAAGAAAACCCGCCGGAGTTTCCGTTTGTGGCGCTGCTGGTCTCCGGCGGCCATACGCAGCTGATTAGCGTAACGGGCATTGGCAAGTACGCGCTGCTGGGCGAGTCCATCGACGACGCCGCCGGTGAAGCGTTCGACAAAACCGCCAAGCTGCTGGGGCTGGATTATCCCGGTGGCCCGATGCTTTCGAAAATGGCGTCGCAGGGAACGGAAGGGCGCTTCGTCTTCCCGCGCCCGATGACCGACCGTCCGGGGCTGGACTTCAGCTTCTCCGGGCTGAAAACCTTCGCGGCCAACACGATTCGCAATAACGATGACAGCGACCAGACCCGCGCCGATATCGCCCGTGCGTTCGAGGATGCGGTGGTAGACACGCTGATGATCAAGTGCAAGCGCGCGCTGGATCAGACCGGCTTTAAGCGCCTGGTGATGGCGGGCGGCGTCAGCGCCAACCGCACGCTGCGCGCGAAGCTCGCCGATATGATGCAAAAGCGTCGCGGGGAGGTGTTCTACGCGCGTCCGGAATTCTGCACCGATAACGGGGCGATGATCGCCTACGCCGGGATGGTGCGCCTGAACGCGGGCGCAACGTCTGACCTGAGCGTGTCCGTGCGTCCGCGCTGGCCGCTGGCGGAACTGCCTGAGGCGTGAGTTTTTTTGCCCGGTGGCGCTGCGCTTACCGGGCCTACAAAACCGTAGGCCGGGTCAGGCGAAGCCGCCACCCGGCAACAAACCGCACTACACCCGCAGCATCCCTTTCTCTTCCAGAAACGCAATAATCGTCCCCAGGCCGTCACCCGCCTTCAGGTTGGTAAAGGTCCACGGACGCTCGCCGCGCATGCGGTTGGTGTCGCGCTCCATCACCTCCAGCGACGCACCCACGTAAGGCGCGAGATCGGTTTTGTTGATCACCAGAAAATCGGATTTGGTGATCCCCGGTCCGCCCTTGCGCGGAATTTTTTCCCCTTCGGCCACGTCGATCACGTAGATGGTCAGATCCGCCAGCTCCGGGCTGAACGTCGCGCTCAGGTTGTCCCCGCCGCTTTCCACGAAGATCAGATCCAGATTACCGAACTTCTCGCTTAACGCTTCCACCGCCGCCAGGTTCATTGAGGCATCTTCGCGGATGGCGGTATGCGGGCAGCCGCCGGTCTCCACGCCCACAATGCGCTCCGGCGCCAGCGCGCCCGCCTCGGTCAGAATGCGCTGATCCTCTTTGGTGTAGATATCGTTGGTCACCACCGCCAGATGGTACGTGTCGCGCATCGCCTTGCAGAGCGCTTCCAGCAGCGCGGTCTTGCCCGACCCAACCGGGCCACCCACGCCCACGCGCAGGGGATGTTTGTAATCAGCCATGTTGACTCCTCAGGAACGGAATAGTCGTGAATATTGGGTTTCGTGGCGCGCGGAGGCGATGGCGGACAGCGGCGTTGCGGCACCGATCTCGTCATCACTGCGCAAAAATGCCTGTTCGAGCCCGGTGGCAAAATGGTCGCTCAGTTCAATAATCAGCTGCTGCGCGGCCTGTTGCCCAAACGGCACCAGCTTAACGCCCGCCATAACCGCGCTCTCCATCCAGCTGTAGCCGAGGCTCAGCGCCAGCTCGCGCACGTTAATGTCCCAGCGCACGCCGAGCCAGGCCATGCCGCAGAGCTGGCTTTGCCTACTTAGTGCCAGCCATTCTGCCGGGCAGTCCGGCTCCCAGCTTTTAATGAGGCGCGTAAAGGCCGCCCCGCGGTTGCGCTCCTCTTCGCGCAGCTCGCGCGTCTCCCGGCAGGCGAGCAGCCAGGCGGTCCAGCGTTTGGCCGCAGCCAGATCGCGCCGCGTGCAGGCCTGATACAAACGAATAAACAGCGGCAGATCGACGCAGAAAAAACTTTGCTCCATCTGCTGAACTTGCCAGCGTTTAAAGGCGTCGGCGCTCGCGACCCAGCCTGCCTCAACGGCCCACTCCAGCCCCTGCGACCAGGTAAACGATCCGACCGGCAGGCTGCTGCTGGAGAGCTGCATCAGGCGCAGCCGCTGACGAACGTGCTCCATCAGCTCATCAGCGCCAGCAGGGCGGAGACGATCAGCCCGCCGCCGAAGGCTTTGCGCAGGCCGTCGTGACGGCGCAGCAATAATCCTGCCGCGAAGCTGGCGCACAGCACCGTGGCGCTGGCGAACATAAACCCGCTGGTGAAGAGCCAGAAGCTGTGGCCCGACATCTCCACGCCGTGCGCCCAGCCGTGGAACATCGCCAGGGCAGGCACCGCCAGCAGCAGACGGTTTTCGGTTTTAAACATCATCACGCCGCTGACCGCCAGCGAGGCGATAATCAGCATCTCCATGCCGCTAAAGCCGCCGAGCAGGCTGCCCGCAATCGCGCCCACGAGCATCATCCCGAGCGTGGCAAACGGCAGCAGGAGCCTGCGGCCGCTGAGCGCCGAGAGTACGCCCGCGCCGGTGAGCATCAGCAGGTGATCGAGCCCGGTCAGCGGGTGGAGAAAACCGGCCTGAAAGCTGTCGGCCCCGTGGCCGGGATGGGCGAGCGCCGGTACGGAAAAGGCCAGCAGTAACAGAGGTAAATACTTGCGCATGAGGGATCCTTAATGTGAATGGGTATGAGCGTGGCTATGGCTATGGGCATCGCTGGCATACGCGCCCGCTTCCGGTTCAAACGGCAGGCTGGCGTAGGTAACCTCCAGCCCAAACTGGCGCAGCATGTCGTCGAGAACGTGATCGTGGTGATAGCGCAGCTCGCCGGGCATGACCTGCAGCGGCACGTGGCGGTTGCCCAGGTGGTAGCAGGCGCGGGCGAGCAGGAACGGATCGGCGCAGCGCACCACGGAGACCGACTCTGCTGCTGCGATCACCTCGATCACTTCGCTGCCGTCGTCGGTGGTCAGCAGGTCGCCCCCGCGCAGCAGCAGGCCGCGCGGCAGCATCAGCCCGGCGTCGCGGCCGTCGTTCAGCGATACGCGGGCGCGGCTTTTGACCCGCACGTCAATCGGCAGCGTGACGCTGGCGGTTACCGGGTGGGCATGGTCCAGGCGTTGGGTTAAATAGATCATCATCACTCCTCAAAACAGGAAATAGCGTTGCGCCATCGGCAGAACGTCGGCCGGTTCGCTAGTGATCAGTTCACCGTCGACGCGCACCTCGTAGGTTTGCGAATCGACGGTGATGTTGGGCTGCAGGCCGTTGTGGATCATGTCCGCCTTTTTCACCGTCCGGCAGCCTCTCACCACCGCCGTGGCGCTCTGCAGGTTAAGCTGCTGCGGGATGCCGTTTGCCGCCGCGGCCTGCGAGATAAACGTCAGCCGCGTGGCGTGGCGCGCGGCACCCAGCGCGCCAAACATCGGGCGGTAATGCACCGGCTGCGGCGTGGGGATTGAGGCGTTGATATCCCCCATCGGCGCGCAGGCGATCATCCCGCCCTTGACGATGGTGGCGGGTTTTACGCCGAAGAACGCCGGGGACCAGACCACCAGATCTGCCAGCTTGCCCGCCTCAATCGACCCCACTTCATGGGCAATACCGTGGGTCAGCGCCGGGTTAATGGTGTATTTGGCGACGTAGCGCTTCACGCGAAAGTTGTCGTTCTCGCCGGTCTCTTCCGGCAGCGCGCCGCGCTGGACCTTCATGCGGTGCGCCACCTGCCAGGTGCGGATAATCACTTCCCCGACGCGGCCCATCGCCTGCGAGTCTGACGAGGTGAGCGAGAACGCGCCGATATCGTGCAGCACGTCTTCGGCGGCGATGGTCTCCCGGCGAATGCGCGATTCGGCAAACGCCACGTCTTCGGCGATATCCGGGTCGAGGTGGTGACAGACCATCAGCATGTCGAGATGCTCGTCGATGGTGTTCACGGTGTAGGGCAGCGTCGGGTTGGTGGAAGAGGGCAGAATATTCGGATGCGCGCAGGCGGTAATAATATCCGGCGCATGGCCGCCGCCTGCACCTTCGGTGTGAAAGGTGTGGATCGTGCGTCCGCCAATCGCCGCCAGCGTGTCTTCCACAAATCCGGATTCGTTCAGCGTGTCGCTGTGCAGCGCCACCTGAATATCCATCTCCTCGGCGACGTCCAGCGAGCAGTTGATGGCCGCAGGCGTGGCGCCCCAGTCTTCGTGGATCTTCAGCCCGATGGCACCGGCGGCAATCTGCTCGCGCAGGGCGTCCGGGCTGGATCCGTTACCTTTGCCGAGCAGGCCGATATTCACCGGCAGCGCATCGGCAGCCTGCAGCATGCGGGCGATATACCACGGTCCCGGCGTGCAGGTGGTGGCGTTGGTGCCCGCCGCCGGACCGGTGCCGCCGCCAATCATGGTGGTGACGCCGGAGACCAGCGCCTCTTCCACCTGCTGCGGGCAGATCCAATGGATGTGGGTGTCGATCCCGCCTGCGGTGACGATCTTCCCTTCGGCGGCGATGACTTCGGTTGCGGCACCCATCGGGATCGTCACGCCGGGCTGAATGTCCGGGTTACCGGCTTTGCCGACGGCGAAGATCCTTCCGTGTTTCACGCCGATATCGGCCTTCACGATCCCCCAGTGATCGACGATCAGCGCGTTGGTCAGCACCAGATCCACGCAGCCGTCTGCGGTCATCTGCCCCTGGCCCATGCCGTCGCGGATCACCTTTCCGCCGCCGAACTTGACCTCCTCGCCGTAGACCGTGAGATCGTCTTCCACTTCAATCCACAGCTCGCTGTCGGCCAGCCGCACCTTATCGCCGGTGGTGGGGCCGAACATATCGGCATAGGCCTGGCGCGACATCTCAGCCATGCTGCACCTCGCCCATTACCTCGCCGCGAAAACCGAAAATTCGCTGCGCGCCCGCAACCTGAACCAGCGTCACCTCGCGCTTTTGCCCCGGCTCGAAGCGCACGGCGGTGCCCGCAGGGATGTTGAGCCGGTATCCCCTGGTGGCTTCCCGATCGAACTTCAGCGCCGGGTTAACCTCATAAAAGTGGTAGTGCGATCCGACCTGGATCGGCCTGTCGCCGTGATTTTCAACAATCACGGTGTGGGTTTCGCGCCCGACGTTGATCGCAATCGTGCCGGGCTGGATCTGGTATTCGCCTGGGATCATTACGCGCTCCTTAAGCGATCGGGTTGTGGACGGTGACGAGCTTGGATCCGTCCGGGAAGGTGGCTTCGACCTGAATATCCGGGATCATCTCCGGGACGCCCTCCATCACCTGGTCGCGCCTCAGGACGTGGCGGCCCGCCTCCATCAGCGAGGCGACGGTTTCGCCATCGCGCGCGCCTTCCATAATAAAGGCGCTGATCAGCGCGACCGATTCCGGATAGTTGAGCTTTACCCCGCGCGCAAGGCGGCGCTCGGCAACCAGCGCGGCGGTGAACAGCAACAGCTTGTCTTTTTCTCTGGGGGTCAGTTCCATAACGTTTCTCTTATGTCTGCCAGATACGCGGCGAACAGGCGTTTTTGGTGGTGAGAAGCGGGCGAAGCGACCGCCAGACGTCGCGCATCACCCGCTGACAAATCAGGTTGTCGTGGGAGAGAAAACGCACCGACAGCAGGCCGTCGGTTAGCGTTGCGCCCGCAAAATTTTCCAGCGGCGCGAGCCGCTCGCGCACCGATTCCAGGTGCTCTTCACGGGCCGGATAGAACAGCAGGGTGCCGATCCACGGATGGCCGGCGACGGGGGTGAGATCGCCCCCGCTAAGATGCTGGCGCTCGATCAGGCGCGGTTCGTCGTCGACCCAAACCTCAAGGCGGCTCTCCAGCGTGCCGTGGCTGAAGGTCTCATTGATTACCGGGCGTCCCAGACAGTACAGCTCCCACGCCAGCAGCGTGCTGGAGGCTTTGAGGTGGAAGACTGAGCGCAGCGCGGCATTCGCGCCGGGAAAAATAATGGTGTCCTGCGGCAGCCACTCCAGCGTGGATTCGTCATCGAGATAAAAGTGCTGACTCAGGCGAGCCCGCGGGCCGCTGCTGCGATAGAACTTGCTGGCGCCGGGCATGGTGATAAGCGTATGGCTTTTGGCGTCCAGCCGCACGGAAATGTCCAGCGTATCGCCGCCCACAATCCCGCCCGGCGGGTGCAGCAGGTAGAGGTGACAGGTTTCCCCTTCAGGGTAAAACGGACGTTGAACGGTAAGGGGCCCGAGGTGGTGTGCGGAGTACAGGAGGGTTTTCTCAGGGGTGTGACAAAACTGCAGGGCAAGCGACGCCTGCCAGCCTTTATACGTATTATCAGTGACCTGAGCTGCTAACATGCTGCATCCATCTGCTCATCATCGGGTCATTTCAGTATGCCCTGGCAGAAATGAAGGCTGTCATATGAGTCGCTTATGGATAAAAAACGGCTCATGTGATTTTCGCCCGGCGGCGCTACGCTTGCACGGGCCTACAAGATAATGCGCAGTGTAGGCCGGGTAAGCGCAGCGCCACCCGGCAGGAAAGGCTAGCGATAATCCTCCGCATCCACATCATATCCGGACGGCTCCCAGCGGATCGCCAGCAGCGAGGCCAGGCCGATAAACGGCGCCAGCGCAATCACCCAGAATACGGCGGTGTCGAGTGACGCGACCAGCAGCGGGAACAGGAACAGCGACAGCGTGGAACTGCTGCGCATTAGCGTCTGGTTGAGACCCACGCCCACGCCGCGCAGCGAGGTTGGGTAGCTCAGCGAGGCAAACGTCATGGTATGCGCGCCCGGGCCAACGCCCTGACCAAACAGGAAAAGCGCCAGCATCGCGACGGCCAGCACGCCTTCAGAAGCGCCTTCCGGTCGTCCAATCAGCGCCAGTCCCAGCAGCGCGACCAGCTGGCAGGCATAACCCGCCAGCGACATCCGCCATGCGCCGAAGCGCGGTACGTAGCGTACCGCCAGCAGCCCGCCGACGAACGCAAACAGCAGGTTAAGCGCCAGAGAAATCAGGATGGTGGTGAGCATCGACTGGACAAAGAAGCTGGAGACGATCACCGGCAGTCCAAACGCTACGGCGTTATAGGCAAACGAGGAGACGACGGACAGCAGCGTGGCGAGCGTGGTGCGCCGCAGATAGCTCCCGCGGAACAGGTTCAGGTAGTTGGACCATTTCGCTTTATTCACCACGGGAGCTGGCTGGCTGAGCGCATCCTGCGGCACGTGGGCGTTGATGTTATAGGACTGGCGTAAAATGGACGCTGCCTCTTTCAGGTTACCCTGGTTCGCCGCCCAGACCGGCGATTCGCTCATATAGCGGCTGCGGATGGCGATGATGACCAGCGCGGGCACCGCGCCAAAGCCGAGGATCAAACGCCACAGCCAGTCGCTGTGGCTTGCCGGCAGCACGGTGTAGAAAAAAAGCACCAGCAGGTAGGAGATGCTGATGGCGGCATACCAGGTGGGGCACCACATCGCGACGCTGGAGGCCTTGTTTCCAGGGCCTTTCAGCTTCGCGAACTCGCTTAAGAACGCCATCGCCACGGGGAGGTCGATCCCCACGCCAAGCCCCATGACAAAGCGGGCGCCCGCCAGCACATATTCATTGGGGGCCAGCGCACAGGCGATGGCGGCCACCACGAAGAACACCATATCCGCCATAAAAACGCGGTAGCGCCCAATTTTATCCGTGAGGTAACCGCCGAGCAGCGCCCCGACAATCGCGCCAAAGGTGATCGCCGAAGCCACCATGCCGGTACCGGCGGGCGTCAGGTTAAATTCACGGGTAATATCTTTAATGCCGAACGCCAGCGCGCCCAGATCGTAGGCATCGAGGAATATCCCGCCCAGCGCGATACCGACCACGATACGGGCGTTTGCCCGGCCCTGAGAACCGTCATTAACGAGGCGGGATACATCCGAGGCGCTGCGCACCCACTGGATGTCGCCGTCGGGGTGATTTCCTGCCGTTGAAAGGGGAGTGGTTTCTGTAATTTCAGCCATTTTCTTCTTGTGTGGTTGTGTTGTGTCTCTCACAGTTACCACAGACAGAAGGTGACCAAAATCACATTTGGCTATAAGGCATAACTAACCTTATGGGGCGTCTTTTTTCTTCCTCTTGAGCTTCGTCCAAATCTTGGTTTCCTGACGACGCCACAGGCGCTGGATATTGTCGTGATGACGCAGCAGGATAAGACAGGAGAGCATCGACACCGGGAAGGTGAACTGGGGCTTGAACCACCAGACGTAGAACGGGGCGATCAGCGCGCTGACGATAGCGCCCAGCGACGAATAGCCGCTCAGCAGAATGGTCAGTAGCCAGGTACCTGCCATCACGCCGGTCAGATCCCAGCCGATGGGCGCAATGGCACCAAAGGCGGTTGCAACGCCTTTGCCGCCTTTAAAACCGAAGAATACGGGCCAGATGTGGCCGACGCAGGCGGCGATTGCGATAAGCCCGAGCCAGAACGGCGTGACGCCCAGCGCATAAGCGCCCCAGACGGGAAGCATTCCTTTCAGCACATCAAAAATCAAAACCGCTACGGCTGCTCCCTTGCCGCCAATTCGTAATACGTTGGTCGCTCCCGGATTCCCGGAACCGCTTTCGCGCGGGTCAGGTAACCCGGCAATGCGGCAGACCAGAATGGCGCTGGAGATTGAGCCGCAAAGGTAGGCGAGGAGGATCATTCCAGGCGCGATTGCACTCATAACGCTGTTCCGTTTTGAAAAGGTATCTGTATTCTCAGCATCTGTGGATAATACGCATAATTCGCCGGAAGTGGTATCCGGTTTAGCCAAAAAGCAGGCAGGTCGTGATGGATATTGTATTTATAGAGCAACTTTCGGTAATCACCACTATTGGTGTTTACGACTGGGAACAGACCATCGAGCAGAAGCTGGTGTTCGATATCGAAATGGGCTGGGATAACCGCAAGTCGGCAAAAAGCGATGACGTGAACGACTGTCTGAGCTATGCCGACATCAGCGAAACGGTCATCGGCCACGTCGAAGGGCAGCGTTTTGCGCTGGTGGAACGTGTGGCGGAAGAGGTGGCGGAACTGCTGCTGACCAGATTCAATTCACCGTGGGTGCGCATCAAGCTGAGCAAGCCTGGCGCGGTGGCGCGCGCCGCCAATGTGGGGGTCATTATCGAGCGTGGCACAAATCTGAAAGAAAAGATTTAACGTCATAATAGCTAAACCATTTTAGGCTATAACGGTCTCAAGACTGTATCTTATCGGTGGTCCGTTTGGGACACCGTTTTTTTATATCTTTTTTAGGGGTTTATAGATGAGCGATATGCACTCGCTGCTGGTGGCGGCAATACTGGGTGTGGTCGAAGGATTGACGGAGTTTTTACCGGTTTCCAGTACCGGCCATATGATTATCGTTGGCCATCTGCTGGGCTTTGAAGGCGATACCGCGAAAACGTTTGAAGTCGTGATCCAGCTGGGGTCAATTCTGGCGGTGGTGGTGATGTTCTGGCGCCGCCTGTTTGGGCTGATCGGCATTCACTTTGGCCGTCCGCCTCAGCACGAAGGGGCCGGTAAAGGCCGCCTGTCGCTGATCCATATTCTGCTCGGGATGATCCCGGCGGTGGTGCTGGGCCTGGTTTTCCACGACGCCATCAAATCGCTGTTTAATCCGATTAACGTGATGTATGCGCTGGTGGTCGGCGGCGTCCTGCTGATTGCCGCCGAAGTGCTGAAGCCAAAAACGCCGCGTGCGGAAGGTGTGGACGATATGACCTATCGCCAGGCGTTTATCATTGGCTGCTTCCAGTGTCTGGCGCTGTGGCCGGGCTTCTCCCGTTCAGGCGCTACCATCTCCGGCGGGATGCTGATGGGCGTAAGCCGTTACGCCGCGTCAGAGTTCTCGTTCCTGCTGGCGGTGCCGATGATGATGGGCGCCACCGTGCTTGACGTCTATAAGAGCTATCACTTCCTGACGGCTGGCGACATTCCGATGTTCGCTGTCGGCTTCATCACCGCGTTTATCGTGGCGCTGATTGCCATCAAAACCTTCCTGCAGCTAATTAAACGTATCTCGTTTATTCCGTTCGCGATCTATCGTTTTATCGTGGCGGCTGCGGTATACGTGGTCTTCTTCTGATGACCCACAGCCCTCAGTCTTTCGGCTGAGGGCAATGCTTTTCCTTCCACGCCGCGACGGCATCAATCCGCCGTTTTGTCAGCTCCTCGCGGATCTCCGGGCCTTTAAACCCCGCCTCGATAACGTCTTTCGTCGGCACCGCTTTTGCCACCTCCCAGGCTTTACGCAGTAAACGTCCCTGCGGGTAGTCGCACGCTTCAAACCCGGTCCGACCGCGCACGTCCGCTTCGCTGGTGAGCGCGATCTGCTCGACGCGCTGCGGCTTGCGCCAGGCGTCGATGTTATCGAACAGCTTCACGATGGTGGCCGGTTTCAGGATCGGGAAGGTGTGGATCAGGTCGTGGAACTCGGCCACCAGTTTCGCCAGATCGCGGATCTCGTTCGGCACGCGCAGACGCTGGCACAGCCCCTCGACCAGCTTCACCCCTGCCGGGCCGTGCCCGTGGTGGCGAGGCCAGAATTCTTTGGGCGT
The DNA here is from genome assembly GCF_045257065.1 of Enterobacter sp. PP-008-ECC_S150. Lineage (NCBI taxonomy): Bacteria > Pseudomonadati > Pseudomonadota > Gammaproteobacteria > Enterobacterales > Enterobacteriaceae > Enterobacter > Enterobacter sp. PP-008-ECC_S150. Next base: position 33,854 of record NZ_JBJHHG010000018.1, read on the forward strand.
TAAGCCTTTGCCGAGATCGTGGCACAGGGTGGAAAAGCGCACGTCAACGTCAGGGCTAAGCATGGCCGCCATGCTCAGGGTCATCAGCGTATGCACGCCGGTATCAATTTCCGGATGCCATTTCGCCGGGGCAGGTACGCCAAACAGCGCATCGATTTCCGGGAACAGCACCTTCAGCGCGCCGCAGTCGCGCAGGACCTGGAAAAAGACCTGCGGATTACGCGTGGTGAGGGCATTCTCCGTCTCTTTCCAGACGCGCTCTGGCGTCAGGTGTTCAAGCTCGCCCGCCTCGGTCATGGCGGTCATTAGCGCCATTGTCTCATCGGCAATACGGAAGCTGAGATGGGCATAACGCGCGGCAAAGCGCGCCACGCGCAGCACGCGGAGCGGGTCTTCAGAAAACGCGGGGGAGACGTGGCGTAAAAGACGATTGCGCAGATCGTCCTGGCCGCCATAGGCGTCAACGATCTGCCCGTTTTCGTCCTGCGCCAGCGCGTTGATGGTGAGATCGCGACGCAGCAGATCCTGCTCCAGCGTGACGTCCGGCGCGGCATAGCAGGTGAAGCCGGTATAGCCCGAGCCGGATTTCCGCTCGGTGCGCGCCAGGGCGTACTCTTCACGGCTTTTCGGGTGCAGGAACACGGGAAAATCGCTTCCTACCTGCTGGTAGCCCGCGTCGAGCATCTCTTCCGGGGTGGCGCCAACCACCACCCAGTCTTTATCTTTGACCGGCAGACCTAACAACGCATCACGTACCGCACCACCGACCAGATAACTCTTCACGCCCCACTCTCCCGTTTTCTCTTTTCCAGAATGATACGTAAGTCTGGCAGAGAAGACGAATTAGTTCATCCAGCGGTCTTTACGCTTACGGCTAGGGATCAGGTGCGGCAGGACCAGACCCAGCACCAGACCGACGCCCAGCACGCCGCCGCCATACATAAACCACTGCATGATGATGGTGCGCTGTTTGTCATCGAGCTGCAGATTGGCGGCATTCACCTTCTTCTGCGCGACAATCAGTTCGTTTTTCAGCTTCTGGTTCTCTTCCTTCAGGCCGTTAATCACGCCGTCGCTCTGCGCCACTTTCTGCTGCATTTCAGCGGTGCGCTGGTTCCAGGTGCCGTCGATGTTGTTCAGCTTGTCGGTCAGGGTTTTCACCTGATTTTCCAGATCCGGCACGCGGGTGCGCAGGCTTGGCACGGTGCTCAGCTCTTTCAGCGGGATCCAGGACGTACGGCCGGTGCTGTCGCGCACCTGACCGTAATTAGTGTCGGCATTCGTCTGTAACAGGGTGACTTCCTCGCCGGCATTGACCGTGCCCACGAGGCGATAATTATCTCCGGGGCCACTGCGTACCCAGGTGTTCAGTTCGTCAGAAACGTAACGCTTCTCTTCAGCGTGCACTGCGGTTGCGGCGCTAAAAGCGAGTAAAGTAAGTCCAATCAGGCGTAATTTAAGCATCATTAGTCGTTATTTTCATAAATAGTGGAACGATAGTAGTGGCAACAGTGTCTCTACGCAAAGCATTCGTCAGCAATCGGAATCATCTGTGTCACGACTCTGGACATTTACGCCCGACAAATTGCTCATTGCATGGCAATTTGGCGCAAAATACTATGTACTGACAAACAAATGGCGAGGAAGTTCGCCCTCATTGACGCGTCTGTGACGCCCGCAAAAGTACAAGGCTATGGCTCAGGAAATCGAATTAAAATTTATCGTCGAAAAAGACAGCGTTGACGCACTCCGCCAGCATCTGCATACCCTTTCCGGCGAACACCATGCACCGGTACAACTGCTTAATATCTATTACGAAACGCCGGACAACTGGCTGCGTCGCCACGATATGGGCCTGCGCATCCGTGGCGCGAACGGCCGCTACGAGATGACGATGAAAATTGCTGGCCGCGTGGTCGGCGGTTTACATCAGCGTCCGGAATACAATATCGACATCAGCCAGCCAGAACTTGAGCTGGAACGCTTCCCGGCGGACGTCTGGCCGGAAGGTGGACTGCCTGCCACGCTGGCGGAGCAGGTGCAGCCGCTGTTCAGCACCGATTTCTGGCGCGAGAAATGGCTGGTGACGGAAGGTAAAAGCCGTATCGAAATCGCTCTCGATCTCGGTGAGGTGAAGGCGGGGGAGTTCCAGGAACCGATTTGCGAACTGGAGCTTGAGCTGCTGGAAGGTGACGCGAATGACGTCCTGAAGCTGGCGCGCAGGCTGGTGAACCAGTCCGGACTGCGTCAGGGAAGCCTGAGTAAAGCCGCGCGCGGTTATCATCTGGCCGCCGGGAATGCGCCGCGCGTCCTGAAAGAGACGACCATCCTGCACGTTGTGCCGAAAGCCAGCGTTGAACAGGGTCTGGAAGCCGCGCTGGAGCTGGCGCTTTCGCAGTGGCAGTACCACGAAGAGCTGTGGGCGCGAAACGTGAAAAACGCGAAATCCCACGTGCTGGCGGCGATTGCCCTGGTGCGCCATACCCTGGCGCTCTTTGGCGGTATCGTTCCTCGAAAAGCGAGCGCTCACTTACGTGATCTATTGACGCAAACCGAAACGCTGATGCTCTCGGACGTCTCTGCGCAAACGGCGATCTACAGCCCGCAAGCCGCTGCCGCAAAGCTGGCGCTGACCGAGTTTCTGGTCACGCGCGGCTGGCGCGCCTTCCTGGATGCGAAAGCAGAGTCCAAAATCGCGGAAAACTTTAAGCGTTTCGCGGACATTCATCTTTCCCGTCATGCCGCCGAGCTGAAAAGTACCTTTGCGTATCCGCTCGGCGATAAGTATGGCGATCAGCTTCCCCGTCTTTCGCGCAACATCGACAGCATGCTGCTGCTTTCCGGTGCCTACGACGGGCCACAGGCGCAGGCCTGGCTGGAAAACTGGCAGGGGCTGAAGCATGCCATTGAAACCCGCCAGCATATTGAGATTGAGCATTTCCGTAACGAGGCCATTTCGCAGGAGCCGTTCTGGCTGCACAGCGGAAAACGTTAACTCTGGCAAGGAACCCCCATAATGCCGCTTTCTTCGCAGTTACAGCAGCAGTGGCAGACCGTTTGCGAACGTCTGCCTGAGTCATTACCGGCGTCATCGTTAAGCGAGCAGGCCAGGGGCGTGCTCGCCTTCAGTGATTTTGTGCAGGACAGTATCGCCGCTAATCCGGACTGGCTGGCGGAGCTTGAGACCGCGCCCCCGCAGGCGGACGAGTGGCGGCAGTATGCCGGCTGGCTGCAAACCGCGCTGGCAGACGTGGCGGATGAAGCCACGCTGATGCGCGTTCTGCGCCAGTTCCGCCGTAGGGTGATGGTGCGCATTGCCTGGGCGCAGGCGCAGGCGCTGGTGAGCGAAGAGAGTACCTTGCAGCAGCTAAGCGAGCTGGCGCAGACGCTGATTGTCGCCGCGCGCGACTGGCTCTACGCCGCCTGCTGTAAAGAGTGGGGCACGCCGTGCAGCGAGGAAGGGGTTCCTCAGCCGCTGCTGATTCTGGGGATGGGCAAGCTGGGCGGCTGCGAGCTGAACTTCTCCTCCGATATCGACCTGATTTTTGCCTGGCCGGAGAACGGCTCCACGCGCGGCGGGCGTCGCGAGCTGGACAACGCCCAGTTCTTTACCCGCCTCGGCCAGCGCCTGATTAAGGCGCTGGACCAGCCGACGCAGGACGGTTTTGTCTACCGCGTAGACATGCGCCTGCGTCCGTTTGGCGACAGCGGCCCGCTGGTGCTGAGCTTTGCCGCGCTGGAGGATTATTACCAGGAGCAGGGGCGCGACTGGGAGCGTTACGCGATGGTTAAAGCCCGAATCATGGGCGACAGCGATGACGCTTACGCCAACGAGCTGCGCGCCATGCTGCGCCCGTTCGTGTTCCGTCGCTATATCGACTTCAGCGTTATTCAGTCCCTGCGCAATATGAAAGGGATGATTGCCCGCGAGGTGCGCCGTCGTGGGCTGAAGGACAACATCAAGCTTGGCGCCGGCGGCATTCGCGAAATCGAATTTATCGTTCAGGTGTTCCAGCTGATTCGCGGTGGCCGCGAGCCGTCGCTGCAGTCCCGCTCGCTGCTGCCAACGCTGAGCGCTATAGAACAGCTGCACCTGCTTCCGGACGGCGACGCGCAAACCCTGCGCGAGGCCTATCTGTTCCTGCGTCGTCTGGAAAACCTGCTGCAAAGCATTAACGACGAACAGACCCAGACCCTGCCGGGGGATGACCTTAACCGGGCACGTCTGGCCTGGGGCATGCGCGTGGACGACTGGTCAACGCTGACCGAACGGCTCGATGCCCATATGGCAGGCGTGCGCCGCATCTTTAACGATCTGATTGGCGATGACGAAAGTGAATCGCCGGATGATGCGCTTTCCGAGCACTGGCGCGAGCTCTGGCAGGACGCGCTTCAGGAAGATGACACCACGCCGGTGCTGACGCACTTGACCGACGACGCGCGCCATCGCGTGGTGGCGCTGATTGCCGATTTCCGTCTTGAGCTGAACAAGCGCGCCATCGGCCCGCGCGGTCGCCAGGTGCTGGATCACCTGATGCCGCACCTGCTGAGCGAGGTCTGCTCGCGCGCGGATGCGCCGGTGCCGCTGTCGCGCATGATGCCGCTGCTGAGCGGGATTATCACCCGTACCACCTATCTTGAACTGCTGAGCGAGTTCCCGGGGGCGCTGAAGCACCTGATTTCCCTCTGTGCCGCCTCGCCGATGGTGGCCAACAAGCTGGCGCGCTATCCGCTGCTGCTGGATGAGCTGCTCGACCCGAACACGCTTTATCAGCCGACGGCAACGGATGCGTACCGGGACGAGCTGCGCCAGTATCTCCTGCGCGTGCCGGAAGAGGACGAAGAGCAGCAGCTGGAGGCGCTGCGCCAGTTTAAGCAGGCCCAGATGCTGCGCGTGGCGGCCGCGGATATCGCCGGAACGCTGCCGGTGATGAAAGTGAGCGATCACTTAACCTGGCTCGCGGAGGCGATTATTGACGCGGTCGTGCAGCAGGCGTGGGTGCAAATGGTGGCCCGCTACGGCCAGCCGAAGCACCTTGCTGACCGTGAGGGGAGAGGATTTGCCGTGGTCGGTTACGGCAAGCTCGGCGGCTGGGAGCTGGGATATAGCTCCGATCTGGATTTAATCTTCCTGCACGACTGCCCGGTTGACGTGATGACCGACGGCGAGCGCGAAATCGACGGGCGTCAGTTCTATCTGCGTCTTGCCCAGCGCATCATGCACCTGTTCAGCACGCGCACCTCGTCGGGCATTCTGTACGAGGTGGATGCGCGCCTGCGCCCGTCCGGCGCGGCAGGCATGCTGGTCACCTCGACGGACGCTTTCGCCGACTACCAGAAGAGTGAAGCCTGGACGTGGGAGCATCAGGCGCTGGTGCGCGCCCGCGTGGTGTATGGCGATCCGCAGCTCAAAACGCAGTTCGATGCCATCCGTAAAGCGGTGATGACCACCGTGCGTGAGGGCTGCACGCTGCAAACGGAAGTGCGCGAAATGCGCGAGAAAATGCGCGCGCATTTAGGCAATAAACACCGCGATCGCTTTGATATTAAAGCCGACGAGGGCGGGATTACCGATATTGAGTTCATTACCCAGTATCTGGTGCTGCTCCACGCCCACGACAAGCCGAAGCTGACCCGCTGGTCCGATAACGTGCGCATTCTGGAACTGCTGGCGCAAAACGACATCATGGACGAGCAGGAGGCGCAGGCCTTAACCCGCGCCTACACCACGCTGCGCGATGAGCTTCATCACCTGGCGCTGCAGGAGCAGCCGGGCCACGTGGCGCTGGACTGTTTTGTTGCCGAACGCGCCCAGGTGACGGCCAGCTGGCAGAAGTGGCTGGTGGAACCGTGCGTAACAAAGCAAGTGTGATATTATCGCGCGCAAATTGTGAATCTTTCTGGAGTCAGGAATGAAAGTAACACTGCCAGAGTTTGAACGTGCTGGAGTAATGGTTGTTGGGGATGTGATGCTGGATCGCTACTGGTATGGGCCGACCAGCCGTATCTCTCCGGAAGCGCCGGTACCGGTCGTTAAGGTCGACACCATTGAAGAACGTCCCGGCGGCGCGGCAAACGTGGCGATGAACATTGCCTCTCTGGGCGCGCAGTCGCGTCTGGTGGGCCTGACCGGTATCGACGATGCGGCCCGCGCGCTGAGCAAGTCGCTGGCGGACGTGAACGTGAAGTGCGACTTCGTTTCCGTTCCGACCCACCCGACCATCACCAAGCTGCGCGTGCTGTCGCGCAACCAGCAGCTGATCCGCCTCGACTTTGAAGAAGGATTCGAAGGCGTCGATCCCGAGCCGCTGCACGAGCGCATTAATCAGGCGCTGGGCAATATCGGCGCGCTGGTGCTGTCTGACTACGCCAAAGGCGCGCTGGCCAGCGTGCAGACGATGATCCAGCTGGCGCGTAAAGCGAATGTGCCGGTGCTGATCGACCCAAAAGGCACCGACTTTGAGCGCTATCGCGGCGCGACGCTGCTGACGCCAAACCTCTCCGAGTTTGAAGCGGTGGCGGGCAAATGCAAAACCGAGGAAGAGCTGGTTGAGCGCGGCATGAAGATCATTGCTGACTTCGAGCTCTCCGCGCTGCTGGTGACCCGCTCCGAGCAGGGGATGACGCTGCTGCAGCCGGGCAAAGCGCCGCTGCACATGCCAACCCAGGCGCAGGAAGTGTACGACGTGACCGGCGCCGGTGATACGGTGATCGGCGTGCTGGCGGCGACGCTGGCCGCGGGCAACTCCCTGGAAGAGGCGTGCTACTTTGCCAACGCCGCGGCGGGCGTGGTGGTCGGTAAGCTCGGGACCTCAACCGTTTCCCCGATTGAGCTGGAAAACGCGGTGCGCGGCCGAGCGGACACCGGTTTTGGCGTCATGACCGAAGACGAGCTGAAGGTGGCCGTCGCCGCCGCGCGCAAGCGTGGTGAAAAAGTGGTGATGACCAACGGCGTGTTCGACATTCTGCATGCGGGCCACGTTTCGTATCTGGCAAACGCGCGCAAGCTGGGCGATCGCCTGATTGTGGCGGTCAACAGCGATGCGTCGACCAAACGCCTGAAGGGTGAAACGCGTCCGGTGAACCCGCTGGAGCAGCGTATGATCGTGCTCGGCGCGCTGGAGGCCGTGGACTGGGTGGTGTCATTTGAAGAAGACACGCCGCAGCGCCTGATTGCCGGGATTCTGCCGGACCTGCTGGTGAAGGGCGGGGATTACAGGCCGGAGCAAATCGCGGGCAGCGAAGAGGTCTGGGCCAACGGCGGCGAGGTGATGGTGCTCAACTTTGAGGACGGGTGCTCAACCACCAACATCATTAAGAAGATCCAGAAAGACAGTCAGTAAAAAAACGGGCCGAGTGGCCCGTTTTTCATGTCGGGTGGCGCTTCGCTTACCCGACCTACGCGTACCTGTAGGCCCGGTAAGGCGTAGCCGCCGCCGGGCACATCAGGACGCACTTATGCCCGATCGTCCACCGGCGGAATGGCCGGTGCCGGCTTCACTTCTTCTGCCGCATTGCGGTTTTCCAGCTCGGTCAGACGCTGTTCCAGCAGCGCCAGCTTTTCGCGGGTGCGCAGCAGCACCTGGGTCTGCACGTCAAACTCTTCGCGGCTGACTAAATCAAGGCGAACCAGCTGGGCCTGCAGCGTCTGGCGGATTTTCTTTTCGACGTCATCACCAAATTCACGAATGCCCTTCGGCATGGATTCGTGAACCTGACGCGCGATCTGCTCAATTTTCTTCGGGTCAATCATCGTGGCTTCCCTTGATAATACGGTGTTGATGAACATTGTAGCGCGTCATGCCCGGGGTAAACAAAATTGTTTGATGCTTATGCATTGCCCAGGATAATCAATAGCGTTATAGTTATCTCGCTTATTCTCAGGGCGGGGCGAAATTCCCCACCGGCGGTAAATCAGCTTAACGCTGAAAGCCCGCGAGCGCTTTGGGTGAATTCTCAAAGGTCAGCAGATCCGGTGTAATTCCGGGGCCGACGGTTAGAGTCCGGATGGGAGAGAGTAACGATCCAGTCGGGCATGGGCCCGCTCACGTTATCTTTTTGCCGCTTATACGGCGCTCCTAAGACTGCCCTGATTCTGGTAACCATAATGTTAATGAGGTTTTTTTACCATGAATCAGACGCTACTTTCCTCTTTTGGCACTTCAACTCAACGTGTTGAACATGCACTGGATGCGCTGCGCGAAGGCCGCGGTGTGATGGTGCTTGACGATGAAAACCGTGAAAACGAAGGCGACATGATTTTCGCCGCCGAAAACATGACCGTTGAACAGATGGCGCTGACCATCCGTCACGGCAGCGGCATCGTCTGCCTGTGTATTAACGAAGATCGCCGTAAGCAGCTCGACCTGCCGATGATGGTCGAAAACAACACCAGCGCCTTCGGGACCGGTTTTACCGTGACCATCGAAGCCGCGCACGGTGTGACCACCGGCGTGTCTGCGGCTGACCGTCTGACCACCGTACGTGCTGCGATTGCTGATGATGCGAAGCCATCCGATCTGCACCGTCCAGGCCACGTCTTCCCGCTGCGCGCGCAGGCGGGCGGCGTGCTGACCCGTGGTGGTCACACCGAAGCGACGATCGACCTGGTGACGCTGGCGGGCTTCAAACCTGCTGGCGTGCTGTGTGAACTGACCAACGATGACGGCACCATGGCGCGCGCGCCGGAGTGCATCACCTTTGCGCGTCTGCACAATATGCCGGTGGTGACGATTGAAGATCTGGTGGAGTATCGCCAGGCGCACGAGCGCAAAGCCAGCTGAAACCGCTGATGTGAAAAAGCCGGGGAAACCCGGCTTTTTTGTGCCTAGTGGTAGTTAATCTTAAACAGCACTACCGTTTCGAACGGGCCAGACTGAATGGCTTTTCCCGCAACAGGGGAGAGCTCTGCCGTGTAGGTTTGTTCATAGTTCAGCTTACTGCCGGTGAAATCCGCATACTCTTCATAATGGTTGTAGGTATAAGGTTCGGTTCCGTTGAGGATACGCAGCTTTAAGCCATTCCCAATCAACAGGGCGGTGTCGTTTTCTGACAGCGATTCCGTGGTGTAGAACGACGAATCCATTTTAAAGCCATCTGAACACTGGGCGTCCTGCACTTTGGTGGTTTTCACCGTAAAGGTGCGCTTGCGCGTCTGCTGATTCACGATGTCGCGGGCGCTGAAGGTCCCGAAATCAATCTCCTGGTTTTCAGGAAAAATGCTGAAGGTGGCCCCGCAGTCGAGAACGGTAATGTTATTCAGCCCGTTAATGTGGTACTTGAGGTTTTTGGCATCGGCCATCTGGTTGACCCCGCCTTTTCCGTCAAACTGAACCACGATGTAGTCCCCCAGCGAACTTTTGTAGCCGTAAGGTGGAATGGCCTTGAGGCGGACGTAAAGACGCAGTCGGGCCATGAACGTGCGCGTGGTGTGAATATCATAGGCATTGCCTGAGCATAGCCGGTTCTCCCACCCCATCTGCTTGATTTGCTCCGGGGTGTACATGGTGATGCTGTTATTATCAAGGCACTGGTGGGTATCTACGCCGTTTGGCTGCCCCGTCGCGTCATAATCCATGCCTTCATAGGAGACGCCCAGTTCGTAGTAAGGATCGGAAGCGGACGGATAGGGGTTGACCCAGGCATAGACGTCCTCTTTTTCGAAACTGCCCGCCACGTCGTGGTTACAGGTGACCGGGATTTTAATGTCGTCGGATTCCCAGATCTTTGCCCCCACCTGTGCGTTGCTGGGGATGGCGAACGGACTGATCGTGTTTGTCTGTTCCACCGGGCCGCCCTGAGCGCCCAGATAGCAGTCGAGCGCCAGCGCGGCTTTTAAGGGCAGCAGCACCAGCAGCGTGGCGATCAAAACGTTAGTGAGCTTTCGCATCGCTTTTGGCCTTCGCATCTTTCAGTTGGCAGATAGACGTGCCATGACAAGTTGCGTCAAGCTTTCTCAACGCGCCGTAATCGTCAATGTAGCCAATGCTGTAATAGCTGCCGTGATAGCCGCCGGTGGCGACAGAAGAGGTGGCAAAAGGTGCCAGCATCAGGCTGTCAAAGCCGGGCAGCATGGTTTTACCGTTTTTGCTCAGCCACGCGAGAGTGAGGTAATAGGGCGTAGGGTTGTGAATGGTCAGCCCGGTTGCCGTTGCCGTCACCTCCATGCGCATTTCAGAACGGTCGCCCGCTTTTTTCACGATGGCCTTCGGACGCCAGAACAGCTTGATGCGGCTCTGCATGGCGACCTGCATAACGCTGCGGTCATCGTTGAGGCTGGCGCTTTTTGGCGGCACTTCGCGAAGGTTGAAGTAGAAAAGCGATTCCCGATCTTTAGGCAGCGCGCTGGTGGCCGCCTGCTTAACGATCCTGACCTGGGATGACGATCCGGGCTCAATGCGCTGGATAGGAGGAAGCGCCATAAAGTGGTTGTCTTCCTTATGGCCATTTTCGTCTTCGATCCAGGAGAGCGCAAGATAGGGCAGCGCCTTGCTCTGGTTATCGACCTTCAGGCTGCTGGCCTTGTCGGTTTCGGGAAAGACGATGCGGGTGCGATCCAGGTTGATGGCGGCCTGGGTGGTGAATGCTGTGCCGATCAACATCAGGCACAGGCTTTTCAACGGAGTGAGTTTCATCATGATTTACTGACACGGCAGCATAAGCTGCGAAAGGTTAGTGAGGTGTGAAGGCAGCGTGAAGCGACACTGGCTGGCGTCGCCCCAGGTTACCAGGAATTGCTGCCCGGGCTGTACGGCGCCCAGCCAGATATGACCTTCGTCGGCGACGATGCCCACGTCTTTCCCGCTCTCCGCCAGCTGGACGCGCGCGCCCAGCGGCGGCGTGCCCGATGCGGTGCGCAGGATACCCGCGACATCATTTCCCGCCCGGGTGGCGATCTGACGGTAGCCAATAGCCCCTTCCGTCCAGGTTGAGGTCATGACGCGGTTATCCACGTCAACGCCTTCGGGGAGATCGTTCAGGTTGACCTGCACGCTCGACGGCGAGTAGCTGGAGAAGGACGGCAGCACCCCGATCCCGAACGCGTTGGTCTGGTCGCGCGACATGTTGAGCGGAATATTGCCGATGCCGTCCGTGCTCACCATGACCCGCGGCTCGTTGCCGTAGCTGCGACGATGCAGGGCCATGCCTTTTGCCGTGCCGGTGAACGATCCATTCCAGCTGGCGCTGAGGGAGCTGTACTCATTCGCCTTATAACTCCCTGAAACGTTGAGATCGCCAAGCGAGGAGTAGTGCTGGTAGTTTCCGCTGAACTGGGCGCCCGCGTCGCTCTGCTCGCTTTCGGTACCGGCAGAGACGCCCCAGGTGTTGTTTCTGTCGGCGGTGTCGTACCACGAAACGCTCTGGCTCAGGTTGTCGCTGTTGCGCAGGTCGTAGCTGAGACGATGGTCAGGATCCAGCGGCACGCTGAGGGACAGGTAGAACTGATTGTCGTCCTGGCGATCTTCATAGTGGGTTTTGCTGTACGACACCGAAACGCCGAGATTTTTCCAGCGGCCCAGATCGAAGTTATACCCCGCGGTCAGGCTTCCGGTGTTGGACGGCGCGTCATCCCACCAGGTCTGGCGGAGCAGGCTAAGGTAGAGATTGAGCGACAGCGCGGGAATGTACTGGCTGGCCGTGATGCTAAACGTCTGTTTTTCCGTCTGACTGTCATTATTGTCGCGGTCCACGTAGCGCGCGTAGCTCAGGAACTGCGGATCGGAGTAACGGTAGCTGGCAAGGGTGAGCTGGCTTCCCGTGGTATCAAAGCGTTTGCTGTAGTTTAAGCGGTAGCTGTACCCCGTCTGAGAAGCCTTGTCCGGGAGCTGGCTGGTCGCCTGGGTCACGTCGAAGGAGATGGCCCCGAGCAGGGCGAGGTTCTGCCCGATACCCGCTGCGACAGAGCGATAGTTATCCCCATCGGCGAGCGTGCCGCCGTACAGCGAGGTGTTGGAGAGTAATCCCCACGAGAACTCGCCGCTCATAAAGGCGCTGTCTTCAACGGCATGCGTCGCATTTTGCCGGGGTTTTCCTGCGGCAAGCTTGTAGCGAACCTGGCCCTGCCGCGTCAGGAAGGGTACGGAGGCAGCAGAGACCTGAAACGTGCTCACGCGGCCGTCTTCTTCGGTAATTTTCACGTCCAGCGTGCCCTGAACGGACTGGTTCAAATCCTGAATCACAAACGGACCGGGCGGCACCTTGGTTTGATAAATCACGCGGTCAGAAAGGCTAACCGTGACCGTGGCGTTGGTTTGCGCAATCCCGGCGATTTGCGGCGCATAGCCGCGAAGAGACCAGGGCAGCATGCGCTCGTCGCTGATCAGCGAAGCCCCGGTATAGGTAAAGGCATCAAAGATGGCGGACTGAAAGTCCGTCTCACCCAGCGTTAGCTTCGCGCCGAGCGTTGGCAGCGGACGGAACATGTACACGCGCGTGAAGCGGCCGTCATGGGTTGAACCACCGTCAGCGTGCGTCTGGGTGTACTGATAATCGCTGCGCAGCCGCCACGCGCCCAGGTTGGCGCCTGCCGTGCCGTAGGCATTGGCGTTGTCCGTGCTGCTGCCCTCCTGCGGCTGATAATGGCTGGCAAAGAGGTTATAGTCCAGCAGGACGCCGGCCACGCCGTTGTCCCAGGTGGAGGGCGGCATCCAGTCGTTCGGACGAAATTGCAGCATAGCCTGCGGCACCGTCACGTTCAGCGTTTGGGTGGACTGCTCGAAGCGAAATTTGATATCCGGTAGCGGCGTAAAATCAACGCAGCCCTGATTGAGCGTTAACGTCTGACGAATGTTGTCCTGCAGGCCAAAGGTATCGGCCAGTTCTGCGGGAATACAGACTTCTGCTTTACTGTTGACCTCTTTCCACGTCAGCTCCCAGCCGTTTGCCAGGGGCGTATTATTGATTGCGACGGTGACAAAATAACGCCCCGGCGTGACGGATGCTTCTTCCTTAAAGCGTGAGAGATCGATGCCCGATCGTAAGTCTTTATCGATAGCATTGATATTAAACTCAGTGCCCGAGGCGGCATGCGAAAGCATGAAGGCAGCAATGATGATTATTGATTGTGATTTATTTTTCATCATTCTGTTACTCGAAGAAATAAAAAGCCGACTGGCAGCCATCACCAGTCGGTCTAACGGTTCATGTTTAAAACTTATTTATACTGCAGCACATAGTTGGCGTTAGCTTCGACCTGGCCCGCGGTGGCCTTGGTGCCGGTCGGAACTTCCATACGTGCTTTAAAGTGCAGCGTCTGGGTGGCAGAACCCGCCAGCAGATCCACGGATTTTGCAGTACCGAGGGTGATGTTTGCTTCGGCGTTGTCCAGCAGGCGGACGCCAACGTTCTGCGCACCGTTTGCATAGGTGTTGCTCAGCAGGCTGGTATCTGTGGCGTTGGTGGCGGTGCTGGAGAAGGTCACTTCTACCTTAGTAATCGGATCCGCGGTTTCATCCTCCGGGTCTTGCAGCTGACAGTTCTCCAGGTTGATGTCTACCGCAACGGGGGTGGACTTCTTGTTCGCATTGATAACGGCGGTGGTTACTTCGCCGAGATCGACTTCTTTATCAACACTGTCTGGCGCAATGCTGCAAGGTGCGTCAATAACAACGCCCTTAAATTTAATTTTTCCGGAACCCTGATTGGCTGCAAATGCCGAACCAGAGACAATTGTCGCCATTGCAATGGCTAACAGTGCTTTTTTACCTGCATGCATGAAAATATCCTTTTCCAATGAATTCATAATCTGAATGATATATTTCAGAAAATTACCCTGAGATTATATCTTTGGAAAAAGAGGGAATGCGATTAGCTGCTCTTAAAAATAAATGTAGGTATTTTTAAAATATATGCCGAGGTGATCTTTAATGCGTGATTTTAAGCGAAAAATCGATTTTTCGTCCATTTGGTGAAACAATAATATTGTTATAATAATATCTTATTTAAATATTGACTTTCTGAAAATAAATAGATGTAAAAATACGTAAAAAAAAAGAAGCAATAAAGGCGTAAATTTCTTTTACCGGATTTATTAATTTTTGGTATGTTTGCCACCGCCACGCGGTGGCAGCATGATGTTAGCCGATACCCGCCGCCTGGAGCAGGACCAGGCTGAGGCCCATCACCGACATTCCGCACAGCACGCCGTAGCTTGGGTTGTTGTTCGGGTCGATCTCTTTCGCCAGCGGCATTAATTCATCCACGGAGAGCGCCACCATAATTCCGGCTACTGCAGCCATAATGGCTGCCATGACGACCGGCGAGACCAGGCTACCGAGTATCAGCCATGCCAGGACGCCTCCCAAAATTTCCGCCATCCCGGAAATCCCGGCCCAGAACACTGCGGTGCGTTTCGAGCCCGTGGCGGCATACACCGGACCGGCGACGGCCAGGCCTTCAGGTATATTGTGCAGGGCGACCGCTAGCGCGATGCCGAAGCCCATTTCAAGATTGCTGCTGGCCGTGACGTAAGTGGCGACCCCTTCCGGGAAGTTGTGCAGGCTGATGCCTAGCGTTAACAGCACGGCGGTACGCTTGATATTGCGCGGTATGGGCGTCACGTTTTTCTGCATTAAATCCTGCGGATGCGCGTGGGGTAGCATTCGATCGAGAGCAAAGTATCCCAGCAGGCCCAGGACAAACATGCCGTAGCCCAGCAGCGGAGACATGCCTTCCGTGCCCAGCGCGGCAGGCAGCATCTCCATCAGGGAGATGAGCAGCATGATCCCGGCCGCAAAGCCCAGCGAGAAGGCCAGCACGCGGTTAGAGGGCTTTTGGCCGAGCACGCCGAGGATCGCACCGATAAAGGTCGCGGCACCCGCCAGTATGGTCAGGATCAGGGGGACTGACATGCATTGCTCCTTATGATAATGATTCTCATTAATATAAATGATTCATTTCTGGCAAAGCGAGGGGCAAACCCCGGCTTTACACATTCCTTACATTCAAATTTCCTGATGATGATCTTCACGCTTATCTGCGTTCATCTTCGCCAGATTGCGCGTAATCTGGCACCATTAAATTGACACCTTCTGTAAGGATATCACCATGACTTCTTCCCGTATGCCAGCCCTGTTTTTAGGCCACGGTAGCCCCATGAACGTTCTGGAAGACAACGTCTATACCCTTGCCTGGCGCCATCTGGGCGAGACGCTGCCGCGTCCGAAAGCGATCGTGGTGGTGTCTGCGCACTGGTTCACCCGCGGCACGGGCGTGACCGCCATGGAAGCGCCAAAAACCATTCATGATTTTGGCGGCTTCCCCCAGGCGCTGTACGACACGCACTATCCGGCTCCCGGCTCGCCTGAGCTGGCTCAGAGGCTGGTGGAGCTGCTGGCACCCGTGCCGGTTGCGCTCGATAAAGAAGCCTGGGGTTTTGACCATGGCTCGTGGGGCGTGTTGATTAAGATGTATCCTGATGCGGATATCCCGATGGTGCAGCTCAGCATCGACAGCACCAAACCGGCCGCCTGGCATCTGGAGATGGGCCGCAAGCTGGCGGCGCTGCGTGATGAAGGCATTATGCTGATTGCCAGCGGCAACGTGGTGCACAACCTGCGTACCGCACGCTGGCACGGTGAGAACACGCCGTACCCGTGGGCGACCTCTTTTAACGACTACGTTAAGGCAAACCTGACCTGGCAAGGCCCGGTTGAAGCGCATCCGCTGGTGAACTACCTGGATCACGAAGGCGGCTCGCTCTCTAACCCGACGCCGGAACACTTCCTGCCGCTGCTGTACGTGCTTGGCGCGTGGGACGGCCAGGAGCCGGTTACGATCCCGGTTGATGGTATTGAGATGGGCAGTCTGAGTATGCTGTCGGTGCAGGTTGGGTGAAAACATGCCCGGTGGCGCTGCGCTTACCGGGCCTACAAAACCGTAGGCCCGGTAAGCGCAGCGCCACCGGGCAAGTTTTACTCCACAAAAATATGCGGATAGAACCGTGACAGATCCTGTGTGATCAGCGCGCGATCTTCGCGAATTCCGATCCCGGCTGGCTGGTCGTTGATGAGCCAGCTGCCAATCAGCGTATAGCTGTCGCCAAACTTCGGCAGCTGCCAGAACGCCTGGACGATCATCCCCTCTTCGCCGTACGGCCCTTCAACCGCTTCCAGCGTCTTACCGTTTTCGATAATCGACACGTTCGCGCCTTCGCGGGAGAAGATCGGCTTAACGACGTATTTCTCCATTTGCGGATAATCGTCTTCCGCAAAGTAGGCGGGCAGCAGGTTCGGATGATTCGGGAACATCTCCCAGAGCATCGGCAGCAGGGCTTTATTGGAGATGATGCTCTTCCAGGCCGGTTCCAGCCAGCGCACGCCAGCGTCTTCCAGCTTGGTGGAGAACATCTCGCGCAGCATGTATTCCCACGGATAGAGCTTGAACAGGTTGCTGATAACCTGGTCCTGCATATCCGTAAACTGGCCTTTTTCACCCAGGCCGATGTCCTCGATATAGAGGAACTCGGTCGCCACTTCCGCTTCGGCGGCGCAGTCCTGGAGATACTGAACCGTGCCACGGTCTTCTTCCGTATCGCGGCAGCAGGCGAGATGCAGCAGGTTGAAGCCAAACTGTTCGCGCAGCTCGGCAAAACGCGCAATCAGCTTTTCCTGCAGGCTGTTGAACTGGTCGCTGCCTTCCGGCAGGTTTCCGGCATTAGCCTGGTCTTCCAGCCAAATCCACTGGAAGAACGCCGCTTCGTACAGCGAGGTTGGCGTATCCGCGTTGTTTTCCAGAAGCTTTGGTTCACCTTTACCGTCCCACGCCAGATCGAGGCGGGAGTAAAGCGAAGGCTGATTCGTTTTCCACGACTGGCGGACGAAGCTCCAGGTGTGCTTCGGAATGCGGAATTTGGTCATCAGCTCGTCGCTGTCGATGACTTTTTCCACCACTTTCAGGCACATCTGGTGCAGCTCGGCCGTCACCTCTTCCAGTTTTTCAACCTGGGCGAGCGTGAGCTTGTAATAGGCGTCTTCACACCAGTACGGCTCGCCGTACATGGTGTGGAAGTTAAAACCGTACTCGGTGGCTTTTTCGCGCCAGTCCGGACGCTCGGTGATACTCACTCGTTCCATGATCAGCCGCCCATTGAGCGCGAAGAGGAGGTGCCTGTCGCACTGCGCTGCATGCTGGTCTGCTTCGCTACCGATTCACCAAACCCGCCGCGGGTAATGGTGCTGGTGGTCGCAGGCTTCGGCGCCATCGCCGTTTTCGGTACCGTTACGGTGCGGCCTGGCGTCGCTGCGCCGTAGCCTTTACCGCTGGCATCGGTGTATTGACCGTAAGCCGGGCTGGCCGGATTTTTCGAGCTAAACAGCGGCTGCTGCTGGTAGCCCGCGCCGCCGCCCATCAGACGACCCATCATGTAGCCTGCCATTAATGGCATCCAGAAGCTGCCGCTGGACTGTGCCTGGGCCTGATTTTCAGGCGCAGTGCCGGCCTGAGCCGGTGCCTGCTGGCACTGACCTTCACCGAACTCCGCCACGCAGTCTTCGCGCGAGGCATACTTCGGCGCGGTGCGTTCCGCTTCTTTCAGCGCGCTCGTGTAGGCCGTTTTACATTCAGCGGCTTTACCGGTTGCGGCAGAGCAGTCGTCTGCGTTTTGATACAGGGAAACCGTTTCGTCATTTTTCTCACAGCCTGCGAGCATAAAAACGGCCGTAACGGCCAGCGCGACAGGGGTAAGGTGACGCGCATTCCAGCTCTTGCGGAACGACGCGTGATTAATCGTTTTTGTCCGTTTCATATTTGTCTTCCAGGACCCAGTGGTAATAACGCTCAGGATAGAGGATGAGTGGTTGAAAATGAAGCGAAGAGGGGCGGAATCAGGGGGATCTTTACGTTGGCTTACGTTCGAGGCGGATTTTTCGCCGGGTGGCGCTGTGCTTACCCGGCCTACGATAAAGTAGGCCCGAGAAGCATAGCGCCATCGGCAATGCTTAGTTACGGAAAGGATTGTTGCCTTTGCTGGCCGGCGCGGTGGTGCGCGCGGCGGCTGGCTGTGCCGCAGGGGCGCTGCCGTTAGCGTTGAAGTTATCAACGGCGGCAACCTGCTGCGGGTTCTCCGGCGCAACGCTCTCCGGAGAGGTGGAGACCGGTTTGCCCAGCGCGCTGTTCAGCATCTGCAGATCCTGCTCGTTCAGCGTACCCAGAGCCTGCTTAATGTTCAGCTGGTTAATCAGGTACTGGTAGCGCGCGCTGGAGAGCTGCTGTTTCGCGTTGTACAGCGTGGTGGTTGCGTCGAGCACGTCAACAATCGTACGTGTACCGACCGAGTAGCCCGCTTCCATCGCGTCCAGAGAGCTCTGTGCAGACACAACGGCCTGTTTATAGGCGTTGATGCTGCTGATAGAGGCGTTCACGTTGTTGAAGGAAGAACGCACGGTCTGCACCACGTTGCGGTGGGCGCTTTCCAGCTTCTCGCTCGCGCCAACAAAGTTGTACTGCGCCTGTTTCACCTGAGAGTTGACCTGACCGCCCTGATACAGCGGCAGGGAGAAGCTCAGGCCCACTTTGTTCTGGCCCATATTGCTGTCGTCATACTGGGACGAATGGGTTTTAGAGCCGCTGTAGGAGGTGTCAGAGATACCGGTAGAGGCGCTCAGGCTCAGGGTTGGCAGGTGGCCGTCCTGCGCCTGGCGAATTTGCTCGCGGGCCAGGTCCTGGCTCAGACGCGCCTGCAGCAACGTCAGGTTGCGGTTTTCCGCTTCTTTCAGGAGGGCGTTAACGGCCTGCGGCTTATCCGTTTTGAAGCTGTCGACGTTCAGGGAGGCCAGCTCAGGGTAGTAGTTACCGGTGACCTGACGCAGGGATTCCAGCGCGTTGTCGAGGTTGTTACGCGCGGTCACTTCGTTGGCCAGCACGGTGTCGTACTGTGAACGGGCGTTCTGCACGTCGGTGATCGCCACCAGGCCCACGTTGAAGCGCTGGGTGGTTTGATCTAACTGACGGTAAATTGCCTGTTTCTGCGCTTCGGTGTAGGAGAGTGCGTCAATCGCGCTCAGCACGTTGAAGTACGCGGTGGCCGTGTTCAGGATCAGCGTCTGCTGATCGGTCTGATAGGTCACATCCTGAATACCCGCGCTCTTTTCCTGCAGGGTCAGGGCACGCCATTTGGACATATCAAACAGCGTCTGTGTTAATTGCAGTGACGCGCTGGTAGCATTGGAGTTTACGCCGTTAGCGTCGCGGAAGCCGTTGCTGTAGGTATAATCTGCACCTAAACCTAACTGAGGCAGCAGTGGGCTACGCGCTTCGTTAATCTTTTCAAACGCAGCATCACGATCGGCCGCTGATTTACGTAAATCAGGGTTGCCCAGACGTGCCTGCTGATAGACCTGTAACAGGTTTTCCGCCTGGCTCATTGCGCTGAAGCCCGTCAGGCTCAGGCCGATAAGGATGGGGAGCAATTTCTTCATTTGCATTCCTTGTTGTGAAGCAGTATTAGCGCTGATCAAATTAAAAAAATAATTGCCGATTCTAACAGAATCTTCCATACCAAAAGGTTGGCGTTACGTGCCATCTGGCGGTAATTTGCACCAATCTACCATATAGCCTTACAAACGGCAGCCAAACAGCCTTGAAATTCACAATTTCATCACCATTGCTACCAGGACTCGACTCATGCAAAAACCAGAAAAGTTGCCCGTGACATTCGCCAAAAACGATGTAGAAATTATTGCACGAGAAACGCTTTATAGCGGTTTTTTTTCAATGGATCTTTACCGTTTCAGGCATCGCCTGTTTAACGGGGAAATGAGCGGCGAAATCAGACGCGAAATTTTTGAGCGCGGGCATGCGGCAGTCTTGCTACCCTTTGACCCAGTGCGTGATGAAGTTGTGCTGGTGGAGCAGATCCGCATCGCTGCGTATGACGTCAGCGAGAGCCCGTGGCTGCTGGAGATGGTCGCCGGGATGATTGAAGAAGGCGAGACGGTTGAAGACGTCGTCCGGCGCGAGGCGCTGGAAGAGGCGGGGCTGGTGGTTGGCCGCGCCAAACCGGTGCTGAGCTATCTGGCAAGCCCGGGAGGTACCAGCGAACGCTTATCCATTATGGTGGGCGAAGTGGACGCCACGACCGCAGAAGGCATTCACGGTCTGGCTGATGAAAACGAAGATATTCGGGTTCATGTGGTAAGCCGGGAACAGGCATACCAGTGGGTAGAAGAGGGGAAAATCGACAACGCAGCGTCTGTCATCGCCCTGCAATGGCTGCAGCTGCATTATCAGACATTACGAAACGAGTGGAAAAAATGAAGCGCTATACGCCTGACTTCCCAGAAATGATGCGCCTGTGCGAAACCAATTTCGCACAGCTGCGCCGCCTGCTGCCGCGAAACGACGCACCCGGCGAAACGGTAAGCTATCAGGTGAGCAACGCGCAGTATCGATTAACGATAGCAGAATCAACGCGCTACACTACGCTGGTGGAGATTGAGCAAACGGCACCCAGCATTAGCTACTGGAGCCTGCCGTCGATGACGGTACGTCTCTATCATGACGCGATGGTCGCTGAAGTGTGTTCAAGCCAGCAGATCTTTCGCTTCAAGGCGCGGTATGATTACCCGAATAAAAAGTTGCATCAACGCGACGAAAAGCATCAAATTAACCAGTTTTTAGCCGACTGGCTAAGATATTGTTTAGCACATGGAGCAATGGCGATTCCGGTTTGTTAGCGTCATAAACCTACCTAAGGACACCATTTGGAAAGCCTGTTGAACCTGACTGTTGCTGGTGGGGCGCCAGTCAGGATATTACAAATCACCGATACCCACCTTTTTGCCGAAAAGCATGAAACGCTGCTGGGGGTCAATACCTGGGAGAGTTATCAGGCGGTACTGAGCGCCATTCACGCTGAACATCGTGCATGCGATCTGATTGTCGCAACCGGCGATCTGGCGCAGGACCAGTCTTCCGCGGCCTACCAGCATTTTGCTGAAGGCATCGCGAGCTTTAGCGCGCCCTGCGTCTGGCTGCCGGGCAACCACGATTTCCAGCCCGCGATGTACGGTTCTCTGCATGATGCGGGTATTTCTCCGGCGAAATGTGTTTTTGCGGGTGAACAGTGGCAGATCCTGCTGCTGGACAGCCAGGTATTTGGCGTTCCGCACGGTGAGTTAAGCGAGTTTCAGCTCGACTGGCTGGAGACCAAACTGGCTGCTGAACCTGAACGCCACACGCTGCTGCTGCTCCATCATCATCCTCTGCCGGCGGGCTGCAGCTGGCTCGATCAGCACAGCCTGCGCAACTCCGCGGCGCTGGATCGCGTGCTGGCGAAATTCCCGCGGGTGAACAACCTGCTGTGTGGACACATTCATCAGGAACAGGATCTGGACTGGAACGGGCGCCGCATGCTGGCGACGCCGTCGACCTGCGTGCAGTTTAAACCGCACTGCGCCAACTTTACGCTGGACACCATCGCGCCTGGCTGGCGCTGGCTGGAACTGCATGCCGACGGCACGCTGACCACGGAAGTCTGCCGTTTGACCGGTGCACAGTTCCGCCCGGACACCGCTTCAGAAGGTTATTGATGTCTACGCTCCTTTATCTGCACGGATTCAACAGCTCGCCGCGCTCCGCAAAAGCGACGCAGTTTCGCCAGTGGCTGAGCGAGCATCACCCCGACGTTGAGATGATTATCCCGCAGCTGCCGCCTTACCCGGCGGAGGCCGCGGAAATGCTCGAATCCATCGTGCTTGCGCACGGCGGCGAAGCTTTCGGTGTGGTTGGTTCATCGCTGGGCGGGTATTACGCCACCTGGCTTTCGCAATGCTTCATGCTGCCCGCCGTGGTGGTGAATCCGGCGGTACGGCCATTTGAGCTGCTGCGGGACTTTCTTGGCGAAAACGAGAACCCCTACACCGGCCAGCAATATGTGCTAGAGTCACGCCATATTTACGATCTCAAAGTTATGCAGGTCGACCCGCTTGAGGCGCCGGATCTCATCTGGCTCCTGCAGCAGACGGGTGATGAAGTGCTGGATTACCGCCAGGCAGTGGCGTATTACGCCTCCTGCCGCCAGACTATAGAAGAGGGCGGAAACCATGCTTTCACGGGCTTTGAGAATCATTTCACCCAGATTGTCGATTTTCTTGGACTGCACAGCCACTGACAATCAATGCGAATTGCTAGTTTAAATCATGACGCAAACCTATAACGCTGATGCCATTGAGGTCCTCACCGGGCTTGAGCCGGTTCGCCGCCGCCCGGGGATGTACACCGATACGACACGCCCAAACCATCTGGGCCAGGAAGTTATTGATAACAGTGTGGACGAAGCGCTGGCGGGACACGCCAAACGCGTCGACGTTATCCTGCACGCCGATCAGTCGCTGGAAGTCATCGACGACGGGCGCGGCATGCCGGTGGATATTCACCCGGAAGAGGGCGTCCCGGCCGTTGAGCTGATCCTCTGTCGTCTGCACGCGGGCGGTAAGTTCTCTAACAAGAACTACCAGTTCTCCGGGGGTCTGCACGGTGTGGGCATTTCCGTGGTGAATGCCCTGTCCAAACGCGTGGAAGTGAACGTCCGTCGCGACGGTCAGATCTATAACATCGCGTTTGAAAACGGCGAGAAGGTGCAGGATCTGCAGGTTGTCGGCACGTGCGGCAAACGCAACACCGGCACCAGCGTCCACTTCTGGCCAGACGAAAGCTTCTTCGACAGCCCGCGTTTTTCCGTTTCTCGTCTGACGCACCTGCTGAAGGCGAAAGCGGTGCTCTGTCCGGGCGTGGAAATCACCTTTAAAGACCACGTAAATAACACTGAACAAAGCTGGTGCTACGCCGATGGTCTGAACGACTACCTGTGTGAAGCGGTCAACGGCCTGCCGACGCTGCCGGAAAAACCGTTCGTGGGTAACTTTAGCGGCGACACCGAAGCGGTAGACTGGGCGCTGCTGTGGCTGCCGGAGGGCGGCGAGCTGCTGACCGAAAGCTACGTCAACCTAATCCCCACCATGCTCGGCGGTACTCACGTCAACGGCCTGCGTCAGGGCCTGCTGGACGCGATGCGCGAGTTCTGTGAATACCGTAACATCCTGCCTCGCGGCGTGAAGCTGTCGGCGGAAGATATCTGGGACCGCTGTGCCTACGTGCTCTCCGTGAAGATGCAGGATCCGCAGTTTGCCGGTCAGACCAAAGAGCGCCTGTCGTCACGCCAGTGCGCGGCATTCGTCTCCGGCGTGGTGAAAGATGCCTTTACCCTCTGGCTGAACCAGAACGTTCAGGCGGCAGAGATGCTGGCCGAAATGGCGATCTCCAGCGCCCAGCGTCGTCTGCGTGCCGCCAAGAAAGTGGTGCGTAAAAAGCTGACCAGCGGCCCCGCGCTGCCGGGCAAGCTGGCGGACTGTACCGCGCAGGATCTCAACCGTACCGAGCTGTTCCTCGTGGAAGGGGACTCGGCGGGCGGATCGGCCAAGCAGGCGCGCGATCGTGAATATCAGGCGATCATGCCGCTCAAGGGTAAGATCCTGAACACCTGGGAAGTCTCTTCTGATGAAGTGCTGGCCTCGCAGGAAGTGCACGATATCTCTGTCGCGATCGGCATCGATCCGGACAGCGACGATCTCAGCCAGCTGCGCTACGGCAAGATCTGTATCCTCGCGGATGCGGACTCCGACGGTCTGCACATCGCCACGCTGCTGTGCGCGCTGTTCGTGAAGCACTTCCGCACGCTGGTGAAAAACGGTCACGTCCACGTGGCGCTGCCGCCGCTGTACCGTATCGACCTCGGCAAAGAGGTTTACTACGCGCTGACGGAAGAAGAGAAAGCGGGCGTGCTGGAGCAGCTGAAGCGTAAGAAGGGCAAGCCTAACGTGCAGCGCTTTAAAGGGCTGGGAGAGATGAACCCGATGCAGCTGCGTGAAACGACGCTGGATCCGAATACCCGCCGTCTGGTGCAGCTGACCATCAGCGACGAAGATGAACAGCAGACCAACGCCATGATGGATATGCTCCTTGCCAAGAAACGTTCGGAAGACCGACGTAACTGGCTGCAGGAGAAGGGCGATATGGCGGATATTGAGGCCTGATGCTGAAAAAGCCCTGCGATGCAGGGCTTTTTTTTGCCCGGTGGCGCTGCGCTTACCGGGCCTACGATCGATCCCCTCGCCCCTATGGGGAGAGGGGAACCCCCCACTCTGACATCAAAACTCCATCTTCACCGTAAACTGCACTTCGCGCGGGTCGCCAATCTGGTTGCCCAGGTTGTTGGTCGCAATGGACGACGTGTAGTAGGTTTTATCAAACAGGTTCTTCACGTTCACCTGCAGCGTCACCGGATACTGCAGCTTCATCTTGTACGCCGCAAACGCATCCGCCACGAAATAGCCCGGCAGATAATAATCCGCGCCGTTGGTCGCTGAGCGACGGCTCACGCCGTGCCCGCCGCCGCCCAGCGTCAGGGTATTCCCGGCAAACGCATTATGAATATCGTAGGTGAGGAACAGCGAGCCGGTATGGCGCGGCACGTTCGGCAGCGGTTTGCCCGCGTAGTCCGGGTCTTCCAGCACCTTCGCGTCGGTATAGCCGTAGCTGGCGATAATGTTGGTGTTCTCCGTCAACGACCCGGCAAGATCCACCTCCACGCCCTGAGAGCGCACGCGGCCCGCGGTTTTAGCAACGGTTTCATCGCCGACGCTCTCGGTGTACAGCACGTTGCGTTTGTGAATATCAAACAGCGCGATATTGGCGGTAACCCCGTCGAACAGGTCGAATTTTGCGCCGATTTCGTAGGCGTTTGACGTTTCCGGCGGCAGGTCGCCGATGTAGCTCGCAATGGACGACTGCGGCATAAACGTCTGGGAATAGTTAGCAAACAGCGAGACCGCCGGGGTGAGCTTATAGACAAGACCCAGCTTCGGCGTCCACTGGTCGTCGCGGCTGTCGGTGTTCACGTTAAACGGACGTCCTTTCCCTGCGTACTGGGTGTAATACTGGTAGCGTAGCCCGGCGACGGCGATCCACTTATCGGTCAGGTACAGCGCGTCCTGCGCGTAGGCAGAGTAGCTCTCCTGCTTGATGGTTTGATCGCTGTCGGATGCCGAGACGGTAGTGCACTTGCCGAGGCTGCCGTAGCTCGGGTTGTAAATATTGAAGTCCTTCACGTTCTTGCAGCGGATCATGTCCGTGCGCAGCAGATCGTAATTCTCATACGACACGCCGGTGAGGATCTCATTGTAAAAGCCCGCAATGTCCACGTTCCCCTGCAGATCCGCTCGCGTCGAGTGCATGCGCTGGGTCGACCCCTGGGTGGCGTCCACGCGGCGGGTCAGGTTGCCGGTTTTTGAATCATAGGCCATCACGCGGGCCTGATTATCGCTGTACTTGTCCTGGCTGTAGCTGTAGTCGAACTTCGCGGTCCACTGGCTGTTAAGGCGGTATTCCGCGTTCAGCTGGGCGAGATCGGACTGGCCGTCGGTGATGTTAAACGGCTCGTCAAAGCGGGTCTTGCGATCGACGTTCACCGGCTGTTTGGTATTGAGGTCGAAGATCGTGCCGCGATCGAACGGCGTTTTATAGTCTCGGTGCGAATAGAGCACGGTCACGGTGGCATCGTCGCCAAACCAGGTGAGCGACGGGGCGATAAAGGTGCTGCGCTCGTTGCCAAAATTACGCCAGTAATCCTCGTCCTGATACTCGCCCGTCAGGCGATACGCCAGGCGCGTGCCGTCGATCGGGCCGGTCACGTCAACCTGTCCGGTTCCGCCGCCAAAGCTGGAGGAGGTGGCGGAAATCGAGCCGCCGAAGATCTTCTCCGGGCGTTTGGTGACGACGTTAATCAGGCCGCCCGGGTCTAAAATGCCGTAAAGCGTTGAGGCCGGGCCTTTCAGCACCTCCACGCGCTCGGTGGCGGCGTTAAAGCTGCGCGGCAGGACGGTGCGCAGACCGTTGGTCATGATCGAGCCGTCGCGGTTCGCGCCAAACCCGCGGCGCACGAAGGCATCCTGCGTGCCGCCCAGGGTGTTGGTCTGCACCACGTTGCTGACGTTATAGAGCGCTTCATCCAGCGTGGTGGCGTGCTGATCCTCCAGCACTTTATCGCTGACGGTATTCACCACCTGCGGGATATCCAGCATCGGCATGTTGGTTAACGTCGCGGTGGAGGTATTCAGCGGCTGATAGCCGTTGGTGGCCTCCGCCGTGGTATTTGGATCGGCGGTGACGGTAAGCGTTTCGCCGTCTTTCGCCGCAGTGGTGTCTGCTGCATGCGCCAGCGGCGCCATAAACAGCAGTGAAAAGAGCGCGCGCCCTTTTACGCCAGAGAGTGAAGGTGTGAACGTAGCCATTACATCTGTTATCCCGAAATATCCCGCGAATGCGCTCGCGGCAAACTGTATGAGTCATTGCCCTTTATGGTCTGCTCGTTAGCCAGAACCGGCATCGAACATGTAATTGAGAATCATTCAACCATGCACGAATGTAGTAGTAAATGGAAAAAAGAAAAAATTGGCTACAGCAGATAGCTATGGAGGTAAGCGCAGCGGATATGTTTTTAAGTTATTAAAATTGATGGTTTTTTAAACCTTCTTGCTTTTGTCTTTCCTCTGGCTTACCCCTGGTTTTTTCAGGGTGTTTCTTCTCTTGACTACTACAGGGCGCGGCGTCAAACTCTCAAAAGAGAATGATTTTTATTTATATTTATTGCTGTTTTTTATTACGTTGGCGTTCACGTGGCTCACAACACCCAAAAACCGGGACTGGTTCTGGAGAACCTCTCTGCGGGCTATCAGAAAAAAATCATCGTTGATGATATCTCCCTTACGATCCCTCAGCAGAAAATGACGGTGCTGGTAGGGGCGAACGGCTGTGGGAAATCCACGCTGCTGAGCACGATTGCGCGCTTGCTCCAGCCGCTTGGCGGCGCGGCCGTTCTCGACGGCAAGGCGATTCACGAGCAGCCGACTAAAGCGGTCGCCCGTCAGCTTGGCATTCTCCCGCAGTCTCCGC
Source organism: Enterobacter sp. PP-008-ECC_S150 (assembly GCF_045257065.1). Lineage (NCBI taxonomy): Bacteria > Pseudomonadati > Pseudomonadota > Gammaproteobacteria > Enterobacterales > Enterobacteriaceae > Enterobacter > Enterobacter sp. PP-008-ECC_S150. The sequence continues at coordinate 60,800 of NZ_JBJHHG010000018.1, forward strand.
TGCTGCCGGAAGGGTTAACCGTTTTTGAACTGGTCTCGCGCGGGCGTTTTCCCTGGCAAAATTTCATGCGCCAGTGGAGCGACGAGGACGAGCGGGCGGTGGAAGAGGCGCTGCGCCTTACCGGTACGGCGGAGTTTGCCCATATGCCGGTGGAGAGCCTGTCCGGCGGGCAGCGTCAGCGCTGCTGGATCGCCATGGCGCTGGCGCAGCAGACGCCGTATATCCTGCTTGACGAGCCCACGACGTTTCTCGATCTCCGCTACCAGGTGGAGATCCTGGAACTGCTGCACACCCTGACCCGCCGGCACGGGCGTACCGTCGTGGTGGTGCTGCACGACCTCAACTTCGCCGTGAACTATGGCGATTCGCTGGTCTTTTTACGCCAGGGCAAAGTGGAAGGCGTCTTGCATGAGGGCGACGTCTGCACGCCAGCGCTGATCAAAGCGGTGTTTGATGTGGACGTGCATATGTCCATTAACCCCTTGACCGGCAAGCCGTTCTTTATGCCGTTTCGCCAGGGCAGCGTTCAGCCATGATGCGCTCCTCTCTGGCCTTCCTGCTCTTCGCCTTACTGCTGGCACTGGGTGCGATTCTGCACCTTGGGATCGGCGCGCGCTTTATCGCCCCGCAGACGGTGGTAGAGGCATTCATCCATTTCGATCCGCGCAATTTCGACCATAACGTCATTATCAAATTAAGGCTGCTGCGCCTCTGCGCCGCGATGGTGACGGGCGCCGCGCTCGGCGTCGCGGGCGTGCTGCTGCAGTCCGTAATCCGCAATCCGCTCGGCGAGCCGCATATTCTGGGGCTCAACGCCGGGGCGGCACTGGCGGTGGTGCTGACGAGCGCGCTTGGGCTCTCGCTGCCGTTTGGCCGTCCGCTGATTGCCGCCGCCGGTGCCGCCGCGCTGTTTCTGCTGGTGCTGACGTTCTCCTCGTCCGGCCGCACCGGGCTTACGCCGATGAAAATCACCCTGTGCGGCGTGGCGATGTCGGCGTTTGCCTCGTCGATTACCGCCGCGGTGTTAATCCTTGATGAGCAGACGCTGCTCGCCATGCGCACCTGGCTGGCGGGGGATCTGGCCGGGGTCAGCGTGCAGACGCTTCAGGGGGCGCTTTGGTCTGCAGCCGCCGGTTTTGTTCTCGCTATCGGGCTGTCGCCTTCGCTCAACATGCTGGCGCTGGGAGACCGAATGGCGCAGGGGCTCGGCGTGTCGCTGCTGAAAACCCGCCTGCTGGCCCTGCTGGCCATCGCGCTGCTCTGCGGCGCGGCCGTCTCAATCGCCGGGCCGATTGGCTTTATCGGGCTGGTCGTGCCGCAGCTTATTCGCCGTCTGGCGTCGGTCGATTTACGCGTGATGGTGCCGCTGTCCGCCCTGTGCGGTGCGCTGGTTCTGCTGCTGGCGGATATCGCCGCCCGCACGCTGTTTACGCCCTGGGAACTGGCAACCGGCATCATGACGGCTCTGGTTGGCGCGCCCGTGTTTATCCTGATGGCCGCGAGGATGTTCAAATGAACCGGGCCGGACTGCGTGCGTTACGCGTGGGTGCCTTCTCGACGCTGGTTCGTCCAAAAGCGCTGGCGTGTCTGGCCGTGCTGACGCTGGCGGCCTGCGTGCTGACCGCTTTTGGCCTGACGCACGGCTCATTACCCATTCCCGCCTCCGCCATCGGGCGCGCGCTGTTTTCGCCTGAAAGTCTGACGGCGGAGACGCGCTACATCGTGATGGATATCCGCCTGCCGCGCCTGCTGATGGCGGTGCTGTGCGGCGCGATGCTCGGCATGGCGGGGGCGGCAATGCAGTCTGTCACCCGCAATGGCCTTGCTGACCCGGGGCTTATCGGCGTGAAGGAGGGCTGCAGCGCGGCGGTACTGCTGCTGATTTTCCAGTTCCCGGCGCTTGGCCTGGCCTGGCGACCGCTGGTCGGCATGGCCGGTGGGCTACTCACCGCGCTGCTGGTGATTGCCCTGGCGCGCGACATCTCGCGACCGCGGTTCATCCTGATCGGGATCGGCGTGTCGTGGGCCTTCGCTGCGGCAATGGGCGTTTTTATGACCACCGCCGACGTGCGCGACGTGCAGACGGCAATGCTGTGGCTGGCGGGAAGCCTTCATGCGGCAAACTGGACGCTGGTGGGATTGGCCGCGCTCTGGGCCGCCCCCGCGTTTGCGCTGCTGCTCTTTACCGCGCGGTCAGCGGACGTGGCGCTGCTCGGCAACCACGCCGCGACGGGACTTGGCGTGCGCATAACCCGGCTGGCGCTGCTGCGGGTTCTTGCCCCGGTGGTGCTGACGGCGGCCTGCGTCTCCTGCGTGGGCAGTATTGGATTCGTGGGGCTGATTGCCCCGCACATGGCGCGCCTGCTGCTGCGAGGCGGGCAAAACGCGCTCCTGACGGGAAGCGCCGTGCTGGGCGCACTGCTGGTGCTGCTGGCGGATAACGTCGGACGCCTGGCTTTCCTCCCGCTGCAGCTGCCGGCGGGAATTGTGATTTCACTGATTGGCGGACCGTTTTTCCTGCTGCTGCTCTGGCAGCGTCGGGACAGATTTTAGGGGACTATGATGCGCATACTGTTTTCGATGCTGTTGCTGGTGGGCTTCGCGGTGAGCGCGGCGGAGCCGACGCAGGTATTTACCGACGATTTGGGACGCAAGGTTGCTGTGCCGGTTCACCCGAAGCGGATCGTCTCCTTACACGATCTTGATATCACCATTCCGCTGATAGAGCTTGGCGTGCCGCCGGTGGCGAGCCATGGCCGCACGCGGCCTGACGGCAGCCACTTTCTGCGTTCCAGCGGCATGCTGACCGGCGTCGACTTCGATAATTCCGACATCAAATTTATCGGTACGGCGGATATCAACATAGAGGCCATTGCCGCCGCAAAGCCTGACCTGATTATCACCGAGCCGACGCGCAACACCCCGGTGGAACAGCTGGAAAAAATTGCCCCGACGGTGAGCATCGATCATCTCGACGGCGGGGCGCCGGAAATCTACCGCAAGCTGGCGCAGCTCACGGGCACGCAGGCAAGGCTAAACATTCTGGAACGCCGCTATCGGGAACAAATCAGGGCGCTGAAGGCGGCCATCGACACGCGCAAAATCACCGTGTCGGTGATTCAGGCCAATCAGGGGAAAATCAACGCCATGCACAGCTACCACTCACTGGGCCGCGTCCTGCGTGATGCCGGTTTTACCTTCCCACCGCTGATTGAGTCCATCCCGGAAGGGGGACGGATAGACGTCAGCGCCGAGCGCCTGCCGGAGCTGGACGCCGATTTCGTCTTCGCCACCTGGCGCGGGGATACGGGCGGTAAACCGCAGGACGAGCTGGCGGCAATGGATGCGGTCATGCCGGGCTGGTGCCAGTTCCTGAACGCCTGCCGAACCGGGCACTACGTGCTGATCTCGCGTGAAGAGGCCATCTCAAATTCGTTTGCGTCTTTAGGGCTGATGGCCGCGCAGGTGCAGTCGCAGATTGCAGGGCGTCCTCTGCCGGAGGCATCGCGGTGAGCCGAAAAGTCGACGTCTTCGGCGACCGCCTCCGCTCGCGGGCGCACCAGCTGACGCCGCGCCTGCTGCAGGTGGCGCGCTACATCAACGAGAATCGTGAAGCGGTGATGGAACAGACGGCGATGGAGATCGCGACGTTGCTGAAAACGTCCGATGCCACCGTCGTTCGCGCCATTCAGGCGCTGGGCTTTGCCGGGCTGCGCGATCTCAAGCAGACGCTGGAGCAGTGGTTTGGTCCGGTGGTCACCTCCAGCGAAAAGATCTCCACGACGGTGAACACGCTCGCCAGCGACGTTAACGCAAGCATTGATTTTGTGCTGGAGGGGCATCAACACACCTGCGAGGTGTTATCGGAGCCCCACAACCGCTTCGCGATGGCGCAGGCGGTCTCTCTGCTGGCTCAGGCGAGGCAGGTTGCCATCTTTGGCATTGGCGCCTCCGGCATTCTGGCCGAGTACACCGCCAGGCTGTTCAGCCGTATGGGTTTACCCGCCACGCCCCTAAACCGGACCGGAATAGGGCTTGCCGAGCAGCTGATTGCGCTTCAGCGCGGCGACGTGCTGGTGATGATGGCGCAGAAATCCGCGCACCGGGAAGGGCAAACCACGCTCCGTGAAGCAAAACGTCTCGGTATTCCCACCATCCTGCTGACCAATGCCCTCGATTCGCGATTCAGCAAGGAGGCCAGCGTGGTGATCCACGTTCCGCGCGGCGGCGAAAAGGGCAAAATCCCGCTCCACGGCACGGTGCTGCTGTGTCTGGAGATGATTATTTTATCCGTCGCCTCCACCGAGCCGCAGCGCTCCATCAAGTCGATGAAGCGCATCAACGAGTTACATCGCGGGTTAAAGCCGGGGAAGAAAAGCAGCTAAAACAAAGCCCGGTGGCGCTAGCGCTTACCGGGCTACGGTGCAGTTTTAGTAGGCCGGGTAAACGCAGTGCCACCCGGCAAATACCACGAACTTACGCCCCTTGCTCCAGGATGCGGATGTGGGTTTCCAGCACGTCGCCTTTCACCGCGTCGCTCCACGCTTTCATATGCGCGGTCTGCAGGTGCGCTTCAAGATGCGCGACGGTTTCCCACTGCTCAACCATGATGATCGAGTCCGGCGCGGTGGCCTGGAAGCTTGCGTCAGTGGCGGCATCCACCATCGGCGCGTAGCCGTGGCAGCCTTCTTCTTTCAGTACGGTCGGGATAATTTTCGCGAACTGATCCAGCACCGCCTGACGGTGATGTTGACCTGGACGAGTACGGATTTCTGCGATTACGGTAAGCATGTTGACTACTCCTTTAATTCCAGGCTACCAGTTAAGCAAAAATTTCCGCGAGATGCTTGCGATATTCTGCGATATAGCGCGGGACATCAGGCATTTTAATCACGTCGTTGACGATAAAGGTCGGCAGCGGATCCATGCCCAGGAACTGATTCGCCTTGTGGAACGGCAGGTATGCGCCGTCCACGCCCACGCCTTCGAAGAACTGATCTTTCTCGGTGAAGGCTTCCAGCGGGGCGTTCCAGGTCAGCGACAGCATATATTTTTTTCCCTGAATCAGGCCGCCGGAACCGTATTTTTTGGACGCGTCAGAACGGGTACGACCGTCGCTGGCATACAGTGAGCCATGACCTTCGGTGAACACGTCGTCCATGTATTTTTTCACGGTCCACGGCGCGCCCATCCACCAGCCGGGCATCTGCCAGATCACGACGTCAGCCCACAGGAAGTTCTGCACTTCGGCCTTCACGTCGTAGTTACTGTCCGCGCGTACGACCTTAACATCATGCCCGGCGTCGCGCAGGAAACCGTCCGCGACCTCGGTCAGGGTGTCATTCAGCTGGCCTTTAGAGTGCGCAAATTCTTTTGCACCGTTGATAATCAGAATGTTGCTCATTACTTGTCCTCGATGATGAGAGTATGGCGGGTATTCTACGCGCGAGGACGGAGCGGAAAAATGAGCAAAATGTGCAAAGTCTTTTGCTCCAGATGCAACAATCCCTCACCAGCTGACCTTCACTTCAAAACCGCCTTCAGGGGCATTGCCCGGCGCGACGCGCATTCCGTGCAGGGTGGCGATGCGCTTCACAATGGATAACCCCAGCCCGCTGCCCGTGGCATCCTGACCCGGCGGACGGTAAAAGCGTTCGCCGATGCGCGCCAGCGCGTCGGGCGAAATGCCCGGGCCGTTGTCGCGTACGGTAAAGCGACGCGCGTCCAGCGTCACGTCCACCACGCTGCCGCGCGGGCTGTAGCGAATCGCGTTATCCAGCAGGTTGCGTACCAGCAGGCTCAGGAGCAGCTGCTGTCCCGTGCGCGTCACCTCGGGCGCGTTGATGTTGAGGCGGATATCAATGCCCGCCTGCTGTGCCGCAGGGTAAATATCCATTACCGCGGACTGCAGCAAATCGGCCATCGCGATCTGTTCTACACCGTCGAGGCTGTCCAGCGAGTCCAGACGCGACAGGGTGAGGAGCTGATCCACCAGCCGGGAAGCGCGGTCGATGCCCGCATGCAGCTGCATCAGCGCCTTTTCCCGCGCCTGCGGATCGTCCTGCGAGAGCTGCGCCACGTCGGTTTGCACCTTCAGGGCCGCCAGCGGGCTGCGCAGCTCGTGGGCGGCATCAGAGGTAAAGCGGCGCTCGCGGGTCATCATCTCCTGGGTACGCGCGAAGAGATGATTCAGCGCGTCGAGCAGGGGGCGCACCTCCATGGGGACGCCCTCAAGGGGCAGCGCATCGGTGGCGTCCGGCGAGCGGGAGCGCAGGGTCTGCGCCAGCTTTTTCAGCGGCTTCAGCTCCCGGCTGAGGAGGAGAATCAGCAGAAGCAACATCACGGGCAGCGCCACCAGCCACGGCGTGAGCTGCGAGCTGACCACGTCCAGCGCCATATCCTGGCGGTACTCCCACTCCTGGCCGACCACTACGCGGTATTTCCCGTCTGGCGAGGTCAGCCATAAAAAGCGCCATTCGTCGTTATCATCCTGAAGCCGTCCGTCGTCAAAGCCGTCACGGCGATAGTGGTACGGAATATCGCGGCCGTTTTCGCCGTCGTTCAGGAGCATCTTGCCGTCGACGGTGTAAATGGCAAAAGCCAGCGCGTCATCATCCAGACGACCGTGCTTCACTTTTTTGGGGATCTCACGCATGCGTTCGGGGGCGCGGATCTCGTTAAGATCCATCGTCAGCAGTCGTTTGGCAAACAGCATCTGCTGGGTATCGAACAGCTTATCGAGCTTGTGGGTCGTTTGCTGCCAGGCCACCAGGCTGGCGGCAAACCAGGCCGTCAGCGAGAGCAGCAGGAAGAGAAGCGTCAGGCGCAGCTTCAGGCTCAGCTTCATGCGTCACCCAGGGTGTAGCCGATGCCGTGCACGGTGCGGATAAACTCGCTGCCAAGCTTGCGGCGCAGGTGATGAACGTGGACTTCTACCGCGTTGCTGGAGACGTCGTCGTCCCAGGTATAGAGTTTTTCCTCGATCAGCTTGCGCGGCAGCACCCGACCCGCATTGCGCATTAACAGCTCCAGCAGGGCGAACTCTTTCGGCTTGAGCGTCAGCGGCTCGCCGTCCAGCGTGGCGATGAGACGGGTCGGATCGAGCGTCACCTTCCCGTGGCGCAGCTCGCTGCGCGCCTGGCCGTGGCTGCGGCGGACCAGCGCTTCGAGGCGGGCACCCACTTCGATCAGCGCGAACGGCTTACAGAGGTAATCATCCGCGCCGAGACGCAGCCCCTCGACGCGCTGGCTAAGCGCATCCCGCGCCGTCAGAATTAATACCGGCTCGCTGCGCCCGCTTTCGCGCCACGCGCGCAGGATCTCCAGACCGTCAATTTCCGGCAGCGTCAGATCCAGCACCACGGCATCATAGGGCGCAGACGAAAGCGCAGCCTGACCGGTTTTACCGTCGGTAAACCAGTCCACGCTAAAGCCCATTTTGCTTAAGCCCGCCTTGATGCCGTCGCCGATTAACCTGTCGTCTTCTACCAGTAAAATGCGCATATTCCCTCCTTGTTGTCGCCAGTAAACCTCCTGTGCCCGTGCGCTGTACAGAAAAAATAAATAAATTTTCCCCTTAAGAAGTTGTTAAGGATTACCCTGTTAAATGGACCGCGAAACCAGATTAAAGGGAGACTTAATATGAAAAAATTCGCTGCGATTGCCGCCATCATGATGATGACCACTGCCCCTGTTTTTGCCGCGCAGGGGGGCTTTAACGGCCCGTCCGCAACCGCGACCCAGACGCAAACCCAGCAGGGCGGTTTTGTGGATAACAACGCCAACCTGACGACGGCGGCAAAAGTGAAGGATCTGAAGGACGATGCCTGGGTGAAGCTGCGTGGGAATATCACCGAGCGCCTGTCCGATGACCGCTATACCTTCCGCGATGAAACCGGCACGGTAGTGGTTGAGATTGACCACAAGCGCTGGAACGGCGTGACCGTCACCCCGCAGGATAAGGTTGAACTCCAGGGTAAAGTCGATAAAGAGTGGAACGAGTTTGAAATCGACGTGAAGCAGGTCATCAAGCTGAACAACTAACCCGAAAAGGGCCGCTTAAGCGGCCCTTTTTCTTTGTGACTCAACTCGTCAGATAAGGTAGTATCTGCGGCAATATTGCCTGAAACCCTCCGGTTTCTGAGTTGAGGAATCACACGTAATGAGCGATATGGCAGAGCGCCTCGCGCTACATGAATTCACGGAAAACGCCTACCTGAACTACTCCATGTACGTCATCATGGACAGGGCGTTGCCGTTTATCGGAGATGGCCTGAAGCCCGTTCAGCGCCGCATCGTGTATGCGATGTCCGAGCTGGGGCTGAACGCCACCGCCAAGTTCAAGAAATCCGCCCGTACCGTCGGTGACGTGCTGGGTAAATACCATCCGCACGGCGACAGCGCCTGTTATGAAGCGATGGTGCTGATGGCGCAGCCGTTCTCCTACCGCTACCCGCTGGTGGACGGGCAGGGGAACTGGGGCGCGCCGGACGATCCTAAATCCTTCGCGGCGATGCGTTATACCGAATCACGCCTGTCTAAATATGCCGAAGTGCTGCTGGGCGAGCTGGGTCAGGGAACCGTTGACTGGGTGCCAAACTTCGACGGCACGCTGCAGGAGCCGAAGATGCTGCCTGCGCGCCTGCCGAACATCCTGCTGAACGGCACCACCGGGATTGCAGTCGGTATGGCGACGGACATTCCGCCGCACAACCTGCGTGAAGTGGCGAAAGCCGCCATCACCCTGATTGAGCAGCCGAAAACCTCGCTGGACGAGCTGCTGGATATCGTCCAGGGGCCGGACTACCCGACCGAAGCCGAAATCATCACCTCGCGCGCGGAAATCCGCAAAATCTACCAGAACGGCCGCGGCTCCGTGCGCATGCGCGCGGTGTGGAATAAAGAGGACGGCGCCGTAGTCATTACCGCGCTGCCGCACCAGGTTTCCGGTGCCAAAGTGCTGGAGCAGATCGCCGCCCAGATGCGCAATAAAAAGCTGCCGATGGTGGACGACCTGCGCGACGAATCCGACCACGAGAACCCGACCCGTCTGGTGATCGTGCCGCGCTCTAACCGCGTGGACATGGAGCAGGTGATGAACCACCTGTTTGCCACCACCGATCTGGAAAAAAGCTACCGCATCAACCTGAACATGATCGGCCTCGACGGACGCCCGGCGGTGAAAAACCTGCTGGAGATCCTCACCGAATGGCTGACGTTCCGCCGCGATACGGTCCGCCGTCGTCTGAACCATCGTCTGGAGAAAGTGCTTAAGCGCCTGCATATCCTCGAAGGTTTGCTGGTGGCGTTCCTCAATATCGACGAGGTGATTGAGATCATCCGTACCGAGGACGAGCCGAAGCCCGCCCTGATGTCGCGCTTTGGCATCAGCGAAACCCAGGCCGAAGCGATCCTCGAGCTGAAGCTGCGCCATCTCGCCAAGCTGGAAGAGATGAAAATCCGCGGCGAGCAGAACGAGCTGGAAAAAGAGCGCGATCAGCTGCAGGCAATCCTCGCCTCCGAGCGCAAGATGAACACCCTGCTGAAGAAAGAGCTGCAGGCCGATGCCGACGCGTTTGGCGACGACCGTCGTTCTCCGCTGCACGAGCGCGAAGAAGCGAAGGCGATGAACGAGCACGACATGCAGCCGTCCGAGCCGGTGACCATTGTCCTGTCGCAGAGCGGCTGGGTGCGCAGCGCTAAAGGCCACGATATCGACGCGCCGGGGCTCAGCTACAAGGCGGGCGACAGCTTCAAAGCGGCGGTGAAAGGCAAGAGCAACCAGCCGGTGGCGTTCATTGACTCCACCGGCCGCAGCTACGCCATTGACCCGATCACGCTGCCTTCCGCGCGCGGGCAGGGCGAACCGCTCACCGGCAAGCTGACGCTGCCGCCGGGCGCGACGGTCGACCATATGCTGATGGAAGCCGATGACCAGAAGCTGCTGCTGGCGTCCGATGCGGGCTACGGGTTTATCTGTACCTTTAACGACCTGGTTTCCCGCAACCGTGCCGGTAAGGCGCTGATTAGCCTGCCGGACAACGCCCACGTGATGGCACCGCTGGTGATTGAGAACGAAAGCGACATGCTGCTGGCGATCACTACCGCCGGTCGTATGCTGATGTTCCCGGTCAGCGATCTGCCGGAGCTGTCGAAAGGCAAGGGTAACAAGATCATCAACATCCCGTCGGCGGAGGCCGCGAAAGGCGAAGATAGCCTTGCGCACCTCTTCCTCCTTCCGCCGCAGAGCACGCTGACCATTCACGTCGGCAAGCGCAAAATCAAGCTTCGTCCGGAAGAGCTGCAGAAGGTGGTGGGTGAGCGCGGTCGCCGCGGCTCGCTGATGCGCGGCCTGCAGCGCATTGACCGCGTGGAGATTGACTCTCCTGCACGCAGCGCGGCGGGTGACAGCGAAGAGTAATGTCGTGATATCCCCCTCTGCCCGGAGGGGGAATTTCAAGAAAATTTCCCGTAAAATCGTTGTTAATTCGTGCGTTGCGATTAACAATACGCGCTCGTAATAAAGTCCTTACCTGGCCACAGGTGAAGTATAATTGTCAGCTGTTGGGGCTTCAGAGGTCGCTATGCTATACATTGTTCGTCTTATTCTTACCGTTATCTACTGTATTCTGGTCTGTATTTTCGGCTCTATTTATTGCCTGTTCAGCCCGCGCAACCCGAAGCATGTCGCCACCTTTGGCCATATGTTCGGGCGTCTTGCGCCGCTGTTTGGCCTGAAAGTTGAAAAACGTCTGCCGGAAGGGGCGGAGAACTTCGGTAACGCCATCTATATCGCCAACCATCAGAACAACTACGATATGGTCACGGCCTCCAATATCGTGCTTCCACCGACCGTGACGGTGGGCAAAAAAAGCCTGCTGTGGATCCCGTTTTTTGGCCAGCTGTACTGGCTGACCGGTAACCTGCTGATCGACCGTAACAACCGTGCAAAAGCGCACAGCACCATTGCGGAAGTGGTGAACCATTTTAAAAAGCGCAAAATCTCCATCTGGATGTTCCCGGAAGGAACCCGCAGCCGCGGTCGTGGCCTGCTGCCGTTTAAAACCGGTGCGTTTCATGCCGCAATTGCGGCAGGTGTTCCAATTATTCCTGTGTGCGTTTCGAATACTTCGAATAAGATTAATCTTAACCGCCTGAATAACGGGCTGGTGATTGTCGAAATGCTGCCGCCCGTCGATACCAGCAAATACGGTAAAGATCAGGTGCGCGAGCTGGCAGCGCACTGCCGCGATCTGATGGCTGAGCATATTGCGCTGCTCGATAAAGAAGTCGCAGAGAGAGAAGCCGCAGGTAAGATTTAACCCGGCGTTGAAGGAAAAACGAATTCCCGCGTTGTTAGTCGTTTCAGATGGAGCTTATATGTCACTCAGTCGGCGTCAGTTTATTCAGGCTTCGGGTATCGCCCTCTGTGCGGGTGCGATGCCGCTGACAGCCAGCGCCGCCGGGCAGCAACAGCCGCTGCCCATTCCGCCACTCATTGAATCCCGTCGCGGTCAGCCGCTTTTTCTGACGCTGCAGCGCAGCCACTGGTCCTTCACCCAGGGGACGCGCGCGCCGGTCTGGGGGATTAACGGACGCTATCTCGGGCCGACCATCCGCGTGTGGAATGGCGATGACGTAAAGCTCATCTACAGTAACCGTACCCCTGAAAACGTCGCCATGACCATCAGCGGCTTACAGGTGCCCGGCCCGCTGATTGGCGGCGCGGCGCGAATGATGTCACCCAGCGCCGACTGGGCGCCCGTGCTGCCCATTCGCCAGAGCGCGGCCACCCTGTGGTATCACGCCAACACCCCTAACCGCACGGCGCAGCAGGTCTATAACGGCCTGGCCGGCATGTGGCTGGTGGAAGATGAGGTCAGCAAATCCCTGCCGATTCCGAACCACTACGGCGTCGATGATTTCCCGATTATCATCCAGGACAAACGTCTGGATAATTTCGGTACGCCGGAATACAGCGAGCCGGGCAGCGGTGGCTTCGTCGGCGATACGCTGCTGGTGAACGGCGCGCAAAGCCCGTATGTGGAAGTGTCTCGCGGCTGGGTGCGCCTGCGTCTGCTCAACGCGTCTAACTCGCGCCGCTATCAGCTGCAGATGAGCGACGGCCGTCCGCTGCACGTGATCTCCGGCGATCAGGGCTTTTTACCGGCGCCGGTCTCCGTGAAGCAGCTGGCGCTCTCGCCGGGTGAGCGTCGCGAAGTTCTCATTGATATGACCAACGGGGATGAAGTGTCCGTGACCTGCGGCGAAGCGGCCAGCATCGTTGACCGTATTCGCGGGTTCTTTGAACCGTCGAGCATTCTGGTCTCAACCCTGGTGCTGACCCTGCGCCCAACCGGCCTGCTGCCGCTGGTGACCGATAGCCTGCCCATGCGCCTGCTGCCGCAGGAGATCCTGAGCGGCTCGCCGGTGCGCAGCCGTGATATCAGCCTGGGCGACGATCCGGGCATCAACGGCGCGCTGTGGGACGTCAACCGCATCGACATTACCGCCCAGCAGGGCACCTGGGAGCGCTGGACGGTGCGTTCAGATATGCCGCAGTCGTTCCATATTGAAGGGGTGTCGTTCCTGATCCGCAACGTTAACGGCGCGATGCCGTTCCCGGAAGATCGCGGCTGGAAAGATACCGTCTGGGTGGACGGCCAGGTTGAGCTGCTTGTCTACTATGGCCAGCCTTCGTGGCCGCACTTCCCGTTCCTGTTCCACAGCCAGACGCTGGAGATGATGGACAGGGGCTCCGTGGGGCAGATGCTGGTGAATCCGGCACCGTAAAACGAGTCGGGTGGCGGCTTCGCCAGTCCCGTAACGCGTAGGCCGGGTAAGGCGAAGCCGCCACCCGGCATAAAAACCTCCGCACAATACCCCTTCATTTCCCACAATGTTCCAGCGTATAATCCCCGCCCTTTTGTCTATTTTTTCTTCGGAAGCATTATGAGCGCAATTTCCCTGATCCAGCCGGATCGTGACCTCTTCTCCTGGCCCCAGTACTGGGCGGCCTGCTTTGGACCGGCACCGTTCCTGCCGATGTCCCGGGAAGAGATGGACCAGCTGGGCTGGGACAGCTGCGACATCATTCTGGTTACGGGCGACGCCTACGTTGACCATCCGAGCTTCGGCATGGCCATCTGCGGCCGTATGCTTGAGGCCCAGGGCTTCCGCGTGGGGATCATCTCCCAGCCTGACTGGAACAGCAAAGACGACTTTATGCGTCTGGGGAAACCGAACCTGTTCTTCGGCGTGACCGCAGGCAACATGGACTCGATGATCAACCGCTACACCGCCGACCGTAAGCTGCGTCATGACGATGCCTACACGCCGGATAACGTGGCGGGTAAACGCCCTGACCGCGCGACCCTGGTGTATACCCAGCGCTGCAAAGAAGCCTGGAAGGACGTGCCGGTGATCCTGGGCGGCATCGAGGCGAGCCTGCGCCGTACCGCGCACTACGACTACTGGTCAGATACCGTACGCCGCTCGGTGCTGGTGGATTCTAAAGCCGACATGCTGATTTACGGCAACGGCGAGCGTCCGCTGGTGGAAGTAGCGCATCGTCTGTCGCAGGGCGAGCCGGTGAGCAGCATCCGCGACGTGCGCAATACCGCCATCATGGTGAAAGAGGCGCTGCCGGGCTGGCGCGGGGTGGATTCCCGCATCATCGATATGCCGGGCAAAATCGACCCAATCCCGCACCCGTACGGCGACGATCTGCCGTGTGCCGATAACAAGCCGGTAGAGCCAAAGAAAGCGGAAGCAAAGGCTATCGTCGTGCAGCCGCCGCGGCCGAAGCCGTGGGAAAAGACCTACGTGCTGCTGCCGTCCTACGAGAAGGTGAAAGCCGACAAGGTGCTCTACGCCCATGCCTCCCGTATTCTGCACCATGAAACCAACCCGGGCTGCGCCCGCGCGCTGATGCAGAAGCACGGCGAGCGCTTTATCTGGATCAACCCGCCGGCCATCCCGCTCTCCACCGAAGAGATGGACAGCGTCTTCGCGCTGCCGTATAAGCGCGTGCCGCACCCGGCGTACGGCAACGCCCGTATTCCGGCGTATGAGATGATCCGCTTCTCGATCAACATCATGCGCGGCTGCTTCGGCGGGTGCTCGCTTACTCTTGTTTTTATGTATTTAGAGTTAAACTCTACTTTTCTATTTTTAGAATTCAAGCTATTCATCGTAATTGAGAGATATCCTTTTAATGTTCAGCAAGCCTGTTAAAAGCACTTTATCTGAACCGCGTTTTGCCTAAATCCTGCTCAATATATACTCTCCCTGAGTTCTGAAATCCTCAAATTCCCCAATCTTAAAGCATTGATACATAGATGATGTCAGATAATGCGCAATCATCTCACCGCCAATATGGATCCGTTCCGGGTGTGAGTATGTCGCCTGTATAGCCCTTTGTTCATTCATCATTACAGGAATTGTCTGCAACAAATCCCCATCCAGGATTTGGCACTCAGGTTTTACTCCTGTTCCGTATTGTAATTGCTCTGATTCGAAATCATGGACTGAGCGATAGGCGAACGAAACGATATTTCCTGTTTCCTCGCAAATTGCGAACTGATAAACACTGGTTGTCACCGTTGAAGAAGAGGGAATTGCATGGTCATGCTTGTATTGTTTCCACAGCCTCCTTAGACAGGCCGATGTATGATAATTGAGATTTTGTATACCTGATACGACCATTCTGGTTGATGCTTCAAGCAACCAGGTGTTAGAAAATCCACCTGCCCCCGTACCTGCTATGATGGTTCTTAGCTGGGGGATGTAACCTGCTTTGGAAACAAAAGATAACGGCTCCCCATTATCGGTGACGGCAAGGGTATCTGTTACAATCAGTGCTTGTGCTTCGTCTGTATAAAATATCAGTGATGACATATTTTCCTCATCCAGAAAAGACATTACATGAATCACAGAACAGGTCACTACAACCACGTGAAAGGGAGTCAGACCATTTTCCAGAGGTAAATATATTCTTGTGTTTGGACGCGTTGCGGTTCTCTGTAAAAAATATATAGCACAAACAAAAGTCCCCGCAGGGATAAATATAGTTATATGCGCTTTTTCTGCTGGCTTTTACAATTGAAAGTGACAGGTAAACGAAATGTGTTACAGGTTTCTTTTGCTTTTCGTTGGGTTCTGTATATGCGAATTTACCCTGTGTGTTATTTTTGCAATGGACTCAGGCTGTATTCAATCAATTAAGGTTTACTTCTGGCATTAAGATGTATCCGTTGCCTGTTTTTTAAGGGCACGGTTTGTGCCGGGAAATGAAAATCACATCTTAAGTTCTTCACTCAAAGGATTTGTGATGTTTATCACGTATGGTCCGGGTAACGTGTTGAGGTCAATGTATTGCATCGTGATGGTGTCGTTACATCTTTTACTTTCCTCCTGATTTGCATATTCACTCCCGGCAACCTGGTTGTTTGTTTTTTCTTCTTCCGGATTTATAGTGTAGGCATGAGGTGGCGTTTCAGGGCGACAGACTGTGAGGATAATCACTAACATTCATGCGCGTTATGGGCGTGTCAGCAAACTGGATGCAACAGAGCCGAAACTGAAATTTGAACCCGGATTTCTGTATGCTGAAATACCTTATATTAGCGGCATCCAGAATCGAAAACTGAGCCGATATGTACACTTTTATCTTATGGATAAAGCTATCCTGCAGGCCAGGGATTTAAAGCCTTTAGCCCGGGCATTTTTACGCTGGATAAGGTGGCTGGAGGATAACGGACTTGACCCTTTCACCCCGGGAACGTTGAAATACCAAAGCCCTACATATGGCTTCAGGGAGTATCTTCTGGGGGCCGTAAGGCAGGGGCGCATCGCCTCATCCACCGCGGCGGTGTACATCAGCGTTATCCGACGGTTTTACGTATTTCTGGGCAAGTGTGGTGAGCTGGCTGCCAGCTCATTTTTTACGTTGGTCGAAAAAGTCGTTGACGGGCGACGCAAGGTGATAAGTTCGGATCTTGCCATCAGGATAACCAGCACAACAAAAAGGACAATCAACCCACTGAATGATGCAGAGGTTCATATCCTGGATGAGGCACTGAAATCTGAGTCCGGGTTGTTCAGTTTAATGATTGTGCTGATGAAAAATTGTGGGTTACGGCTGGATGAAATGCTGACCCTGCCGTCGTCACTCTTTACTGAAGAGTACCTTGCCAGTGTCCCTGTATCTGAGTTGACCATCAGGGGGCTTCATATTGGTCCGAGATGCGGAGTTCATACGAAGTTTGGGATGACGCGAGAACTCTTCATCACCAGACGATTGTACGAGCAGGTTCTGGATTATCTGGCGGATGAGGAGTATGAAAAGAAGATCCAAAAATGGCGTGCACGACAGGGTGGGGAAGGGCGGCACGAGCCTTTATTTTTAATGGCAAACGGGAAACGGATGTCTGAAAAAGCCTTTTACTCCCGCTGGTACAGTTTTCGCCATCGCCTGGCCCGGTCTGCTCCGGGAAATGTGTTCAGACATAAACCCCATGATTTGCGGGCAACGTTTGCGACCCATTTTTTACGCTCGGCACTGAGTTGCTATCCCGATCAGGCCGCAAATGCGCTGGGTACAGTAAAATACTGGATGGGCCATAAAAGCGAAAATACGACGATGAAATACATCGTCTTTCTTCAGCAAAACCAGATTTCTGATGCAGTCGCCGGGGTCATGGACGCATTGATTGACGGTGCTGCAGGTCGCGATGGAGCCATATATGAGCCGGAGTGAAACGCAGATAACGTGGATGGCCGAAAATGTGCTGTCATGGGAGACGGTCAGCGGACACATCACTCAGCGGGATCTGAACCGATATTATTTACTTGACGTTTATCTTCAGGCTCATTTTTCAGATTATGTGTTGCTCCCCGGATGGTTTAGTGAACATTCGCATCTTGCCCGCCCTGAAAAACGCGATTTTATTGCCTCTCTGAAACGATTTCTTCTGTCTTACCGTCCCGCCGGAAGGTTAACCATTTTCCGTTATCTCAATATGTTTTTTATATGGCAGTCAGTCAATCAGTATGACTATGGCACGGCTGAAGGCGTTGAAATGTATATTAAACATCTCATGAACGATATTCGTCGGCGAAAAATTTCAGTCAGGATGGCAAGACACTACTTGTCCGTGGTCAACCGGTTTTTGCTTACGGGCGGGCAGATTCAGAGGCGGTATGAATATGAATTCTTACCGAAAGGAACGTATCAGCAGCAGGGAAGGGATAGCTATACCAGGAATGAACTTTCCGAGATCCTGAGGCAGTTGTCATCCATGAATGAGTTCCTTGCGGGATGTATCCGGGAGCATATCGCTAAATCGGAAAAAGGGGTGCGGCATTTCTCACCGTCTTTGCTGGCACCTGTTTATGAAGCGTATTTCCGGTATCCGGGAGAGAACGGGGTCAGCAGGGCAGAGATCATCATCAGGGACGTTCTGGAAAATTACTTTCTTACTTCTTTTTTTCTGTTCTGTTACCACACATGGGGAAACACCTCTCAGGTTCTGGGTCTGACGCGGGATGATATACATCTGGATGAAAAGGGTATCAGCACTGATTATGTTTATAAGGGGAGAGCGAATAAGTATATACGTCTGACGATAGGTAAATCGGAGTATGTGACCAAACGTGCGGGCTATTACTGGTTTCTGTCTTTTATCAGGCTCAGGGACGACATCGTTAACTATCTGGTTTCCGCAGATAACTTCCCTCCGGTACAGGCGCTGTTTCTGAGTGAGCCGCAGGTGAAATTCCGTAAGCTTTATTCTCTTAATCCCAGTCATCTGACTAAATTTTCTAACTCTGAGGGGGCGTGGGCCACGATGCGGCAGCTTAATCCCTCGCTTCCATCAATTACCGTTTCTGGCTTGCGCAAAACGTCTGAGCAGTATACGGACAGAACATTAAAGAATGGTCTGATTACGGCGGAAAAAGCACAGCATAACTGGGGCACTTACAGGCGGAATTATGCTGCAGGTAACCCACAGGGGGCGAAGGAAAACTTCAGTGCTGCACTTGATACGCTTATGAATCAGGGGATTGCGACACGTGCGTTATCCGAGCGGGTAAAAGTTGCTGATGAGCTGGGGATCGATCTGCGTGGAAGCGATGAGGGTGTGGATCTTTTATTGAATGGCCTGGGATGTCGATCGCAGGAGCCGCCTACAGATATTGAATTGCGCTTTATAAAAAAGCAAAAACGATTTGGCCGGACACCAAAGGCTTGTGCGGATTTTTCTCATTGTGTCGAATGTTCAAAAAGTTGCGTTGTGGAAACGCTGGAGTCTGTATGGCTCCTGCTGTCATTCAGGCATGCTATCGAGTATGGAAAACCGTTGTACATCGGTTCGGTCAATGCTGTGGAGCGTTATGAAACGTTACTCCTGAAGATTGATTTACGGCTTGGGCTGGTAGATGAGGCGATCCTGAAAAAAGCGCGCGTTAAACTTCAGCGAGAAGGTGTGGCTCCGGTATGGCAGATTTGAAGAAAAAAGAGGTAAGCCGTAGTCGAATGGCGGAGTTTCCTGCCGGAACGCCGCTTCGTTCAGGGGATGAGTTTCCGACTGAGGATATCATCTGTGAGGCACTAGAAAACAAAAGCTTTGAACGTCTGAATAACTGCCTGGTTATCGCCAGCTCAGATGAACATGATATGCGTTTTATCAATGAGGAGACGCTGAATATTTATTTCAGGGATGATGTCTGGACCAATCGCTATGTCAGAACCCATATTGGTGAAACGTTAAGAACCGTTAATTTTTCAGGCATACGGGATCCTGAACTGCGTCTTGAAGCCAAAATCATCTCAGCCAGCCTGCTCTGGATTGTCGGCAGGACCGCGAAGACGCAGTCCCTGATCCGGAAATGTGCAAACATTGTGGCGGGAGCCCGTATTATTGAGTCTATGGGGTATCGCAGTCTGTTTCAGCTTCGTTTTCCGCTTGTCCGGAATGCTTTCATTGTAAAGATGAAGGAGGAGGATGAGCACGGCAGGAAGCGTTCTGAAAGAACATTACGTAATTACTTTATGGACCTGGCGGATATCTCGCTGACAGGTCATACCCGTCTTCGAAAATACGGTTACTTTCCTGATATTAGCTTCGACAGTTACAACAGTGTGGATGATTCAAACCAGACATATTGTATGCCTTTCAGTCTTATGATGTCTGTCTGGGAAGGGCTGATTACTGAACTGGATGCTGAAATCAGTGATTTCGATTTTGACGGGTTTTCCCGGCTGTGCGCTATCATAAACGGTTTTTATGATTCGCCTTACTATACGTCGATGCTGGAAGCCCGTAAAAGAGGGACAGCAAAAAGCATACCGGATTACCGGGCCGCGTATTACTACAATATTGTTGCCGGGGAAATTCGGGCGCTTTTCGCGACACTTGGCCCCGGGATGCAGGGCTGGTTCTCGGTACATAAAAATAAGCGCTGGAGATCTGATTTTATTGGCGTTGATCACATAAAGCTGAACACCTGGCATTTTGAGCTGACGTTAAAAGTCATGAATGTGATACAGGCCATGTCGGGGATGAGACACAGCGAAGTGCTTGGCGTGATGCACGGTTCACTGATTTATGATGGTGATATCCTGGGACTTCGTTCGGTGTTGCATAAGTTCGCCCCGGAAGGTGGAAGTCACGAAGACTGGGTTGTTTGTCGCTATGTGGAAAAGCCTTTTCAGCATTTACGCAGAATTAATCAAATCATGACAGGCCTGGACGGGAAGACGCTGGACAATGTTCCATTGTCTTTAAATATCAGGTCGTGGTTCTCGGAGCAAAAACTCTCTTTTATGGGGACGCAGCGCCAGACTGAGTGGGCAAAGAAATTTGTGAAAAGACACCATCTGTTCATCCGACGTGACCATATTGATGAGTTCAGGCTTTTAAATCCAAACATACGTGATGATGAACGCGTTGCGATGGAGATTCGGGAGGGGGCTTTCTGGCCATTGCGAACCCATCAGTTTCGCCGTTCACTTGCTGTACACCTCAGGCGTCTTGATCTGATTTCTACTAATGATCTTATCCGGCAGTTTAAGCACTTAATCAGAGGCATGACGGAGTGGTATATGTCCGGTGCACTCAACGCTTCGCATTTTAGCCGGGCGATCCCTCAGGCATTCGCTGCCGAGATTGAGAGGGTTGATACCGAACTCTCAGCTTCCAGGGCTGTTTCTTATCAGCATGAAGGCCTGCTTTATGGCGAAGGCGGGAAGTTACTGATGTCCCAGAGAGGTGGGCACTTACATCAGATGACGTTTCCTACACTGAAAAAAGCGATGAGCATGGCTAAACGAGGCGGGCAAAAACTGGTATCTCTTGGAAACGGTTTTTATTGCATGAATGGCCATGACTGCGAGTTTAAGGCGGTTGTTCAGTCAGCGTCCTGCAATCCGGGATGTGAGAACATGCTGGCCGGAGCTGATTCTGTTCCCGTGTGGAAACGCAGGATGGCTCATTATGACAACCTTCTGGAGATTGCCGTGCGAAATAATGCTCCTCAGGCTGACAGGGATTTTCTGATGCTTGAGAGAGATTTTTATGCAGATGCTGTCCGTTTTTTTGAAAAGGATGAATAGAGCATGACGAACGAACAGTCGGGGGTTAAAAAAACACAGGCAAGAGCAGAGCAGGCCCTGAGGGAACTGATGTTATCAGGGGAGCGTATCAGCCAGTATGCTGTGGAAAAACGAGCGGGGCTGGCAAACGGCACCCTGAATTATAACTGTCCTGAGTACAGGCAGGTCAGGGAGGCTATCCGCAGTCTGAAAAAAACGTGCCAGGGCACCGCGCCGGTTGATGAGCAGGGCATTGAGCAGCAGATCAAGCTGAAAGAAAAGTATCGCCGTCAGAGAAATGAGCTGAGGGAAGAAATCAAAAAGATGATGGCTGAAAATGTAGAGCTGTTACATAACCTTATACTTTTACAGCAGTATGTCAGGGAGCTTGAACGCAACACCGGGAGGGAGAAAGGGGACGTCATTCCGTTCTCGGGTGGTGTCAGGGACTGAGGCTATACTGAACGGAAGGACGCGAGGTGAATCGCCACAGGTTTAACAGACACCTCAGAGTCATTTAAGATGACTTAAAGAGAGGTGCCCATGAGCGGTAAGCGTTATCCTGAAGAGTTTAAAATTGAAGCAGTCAAACAGGTTGTTGATCGCGGTTATTCTGTTGCCAGCGTTGCAACGCGTCTCGATATCACCACCCACAGCCTTTACGCCTGGATAAAGAACTACGGTCCGGATTCTTCCACTAATAAAGAACAGTCAGATGCTCAGGCCGAGATCCGCCGTCTTCAGAAAGAGCTGAAGCGGGTTACCGACGAACGGGACATATTAAAAAAAGCCGCGGCGTACTTCGCAAAGCTGTCCGACTGAGGTACGCCTTTATTCGTGACAACACCTATTGCTGGCCTGTTCGCCTGCTCTGTCGGGTGCTGGATGAACATCCCAGTGGTTTTTACGCCTGGCTTCAGCAGCCGCATTCACAACGCCATCAGGCAGACCTGAGACTGACAGGACAGATTAAACAGTTCTGGCTGGAATCGGGATGCGTCTATGGTTATCGCAAAATCCATCTGGATCTGCGGGACAGCGGGCAACAGTGCGGAGTGAACAGAGTCTGGCGACTGATGAAACGTGTCGGGATAAAGGCTCAGGTCGGATACCGGAGCCCGAGGGCATGTAAAGGCGAGGCCAGTATCGTGTCGCCCAACAAGCTCCAGCGACAGTTCAATCCGGATGCTCCGGATGAGCGTTGGGTAATCACAGCGTGGTTTCCTCAAACCCTCGCTGTGAATTAACTGAAATACTTCATTGAAGCTGTAACCAAACAGTTAACTGAAAGAATGAGCCCGCAGAGCATTGCACAGCGATGACACCATTTGTTGAGCTTCACCGTTTTCGCATACAACCGTCCGGAATTTGGAAAAGCACTGTCTTTTTGTACTGACCGATCATGATTAAGTGACACCTCTTCGAAAAAGAGAGCGCGATGAGCGATTAATATATGGCTCGAAAGACAATTATGTTGGGCTTTTATGACCGCTGTCAGAGGTATTATCTTACCCGGACGGCAACAGGGTCGGAATGTCATCAGCGGCACTGTAACAAGCTATCCGCCATCTTAAATATCTGCAGGTCCTTGCACCGAGTATGCACACCAACCGACAGAGTGATTTGACCCAAACTGGTGGATATTTTGCAAAACTATTAGCCTCTTATGACCGGTCTGCAGCCTGATATTGAGGAATTAGTGCGCTTTCATGGAATGCCTGCCGGGATCGCAAGTACGAACCCCCGGTACTGTTACACTGAATGTGCTCAGTCCTGTATCAGATTGTATTTTTCAGCAACTCAAGAACAACCCTTATTTTATCATTGTCACGTTTGTAGTACGTCCAGGGACCGATGCGCTGAGAAGTAACAAGTTGTGCCCGTTGAAGAGCTGAGAGGTAAAGAGAAACGGTAGACTGTGAGAGCCCGACCTTTTCCTGAATGATACTGACACACACACCGAACTCGTCCGCATCAGCATAAGGCTGATGGAAGTGTATTTTCGGTTCCTTGAGCATATGCAGAATTTTTCTTCTAACAGGGTTTCCCAGCGCCTTAATCACGTCATTCAAATCAATATCAGGCATAAACTCTGTCACTTGTCGCATTGAGGAATTGCAATGTTACGATACTTCTCTACGTTAAGCATCAGCTTTTGAAAAGCTGATGCTCATAAGAATGGTTAGCCAAAGGCGGGATAATCTGTGTAGCCTTTTGCCGTTCCACCATACATGGTTGTTGGATCGACCGGATTCAGTGGCCATTCATGATAAAGGCGCTGCGGTAAATCCGGATTAGCTATGAACGGGCGGCCAAATCCGATAATGTCTCCCCAGCCAGCACCGATAATCCGTTCGGCTTTTTCTTGCGTATATCGCCCGGCATACATAATTACACCGCTGAATAACTTACGGACTTCAGCTCTGAATGCTTCAGGCAATTCGGGAGCATCATCCCAGTCGGCTTCAGCAAGAGAAATATAGGCTATTCCGATTTCTTCAAGAATTTTAACGGCTTCGGTATAGGTTTCATGGGGATCATCTTCCACCAGGCCAAGATAGACCCTTACTTCATCCGTGGTCTGAAAGAGCGGAGCAAAACGGACTCCCACACGGTCTTTACCGACCACATCAGCGACAGCCTGCGTCACTTCGCGCAGAAACCGCAGCCGGTTATGTAATGAGCCACCATATTCATCCTCTCTTTTGTTGCTATGGGATGACATGAACTGGTTAACCAGGTATCCATTTGCACAGTGAATTTCCACACCGTCAAAACCGGCATCAAGGGCGTTCTGAGCTGCCCCGGCGTACATCCTGACAATCTCACTAATTTCCTCTTTTTCCAGTGCGCGGGGGCAGGAAGCGGTAGCCAGCGCACCCTCTCCCGGCCCGGTTTCGATGAATACCTTAACGTTTTCCCCTGCCGGTATCGCCGACGGAGCGACAGGCGAGGCGTTACATGGCTGCAGGGAGTTATGGGATACTCTTCCGACATGCCAGAGCTGGGCAAAAATGATGCCTTCTTTTTCATGCACTGCCCGCGTCACTTTCTTCCAGCCTTCCACTTGCCGTGAGCTGTAGATCCCCGGGGTCCACGCATAACCCTGCCCACGAGGTTCGATTTGTGTTCCTTCGGTCACCATAAACCCGGCACTGCTGCGCTGTGCGTAATATTCAGCCATCAGTTCGTTCGGAATATCACCCGGTTGTGAGCTCCGTGAGCGGGTTAAAGGCGGAAGTACAACACGATTCTTCAGGGTGTAGGGACCTAGTCTGGTGGGAGAGAACAGGTTTTTCGTCTTCATTACATATCCTGATATAGCGAATTTTCAATATCACTGAAACGCCATGTCTCAGCATTTACGACCTGGCATGTCGTCGTTCGGCCGATGTAGCCGCAGAACCACGACACTTTATTCCACATATTGAGATTTACCAATATCTAGATTTATAAAAATTATGATCGGATGAGCGGAACGGGGGGGTTGCCTGATGGCTCACAGAATCGGCATCATGAACCTAAATGGTTCTGATAATGTTATCGGAGATCCTGAACGGGAACGGTATGCGTCACGATTTTAATGACTATGTTGCATTCATGGCAGTAGCACAGGAGTGCAGTTTTTCACGGGCTGCTGTCCGCCTCGGGATCTCGGCATCCACGCTTTCACACACGATACGTCGTCTCGAGGAGCGCGTTGGCATGCCGTTACTTATGCGTACAACCAGGCGGGTGGCTGTCACCGAAGCCGGTAAACAATTATTACTGACGCTTGAACCCGGTCTTGCGCGCATTGAAGCGGGCGTGACAGCTCTTCAGAGACTGCGCCATACACCGGCTGGGCTGGTCAGACTTACGGTATCAGATCACATGATTCATGAATGTCTCTGGCCACGATTGTCACCGTTACTAAAAAAATATTCGGATATCAAGGTGGAAATGTCGCAGCAGAACGGTTTTGTCGACATTGTTGAGGGCAATTTTGATGCCGGAGTCCGAATTGGTGATGACATATTAAAGGATATGGTGGCCGTCCGAATCGCACCGGACATACGGTTTGTCGTCATTGGATCGTCCACCTATCTTGCAGAAAGAGGTCTGCCGCTACATCCCTCTCAGCTGGAAAAACATGACTGCATCAATATACGTCTGTCACCCACAGGCCCGCTGTATGGCTGGGAATTTGTCAGGCAGGGGGAGATTGTGAAAAAAGTGGACGGGCAGCTTACTTTTTCAAGCATTTATCCAATGCTTCAGGCAGTAAAAGATGGCTACGGCCTGGCCTACCTGCCGGAGTCTTCTGCCCTGGCGGGGATTGAGGCGGGACACTATTGTCGGGTGCTTGAGGACTGGTCAGAGGCTTTTCCCGCCGACATGATAATTCCAATAATGTCCATTACAGGCTCCGGTAAAGATAATACCGACACCTTACATGAGAAAGGCAAAAGCAATATAACCTGCTGTGCTCCGGATTTTAAGAATGAGCGGTTTACGTAGCAGGATGAGCAGTTCGAACCAGAAATTTCGTTACTATTGCTAAAGTAAAACCTGATGACCTCTAATCGTAACGGAGACCAATATGACTTCACAACTGAACTGGCAGGCCCCGGCTATCAATCGCAAAAAAGTAGGTGACATGACTGTGACCATGCTGAGTGATGGCTATCTGGACGTATCTTTTGAGCTGCTGTCTGGTATTGACGGCTCACGTGCCGAGGATTTACTGCAGAAGCGCGGTGTGCCAGCAGTACCCCGTATTAATATCAACGTCTACGTTATCCAGACGCCTGAGCGAACCATCCTGATTGACAGTGGTGCCGGAGGTATCAATGGCTGGGGCGGTCGGCTTCAGGTAGCCCTGGCCGCGGCAGGCATTGACCCGCTTCAGATTGATACCCTTCTCCTGACTCACGCGCATCCTGACCATATCGGCGGGCTTGCAGGCCCCCTGCAGACTCCCGTTTTCCGCAATGTTCAGCAGTTGTTTGTGCATGAGAAAGAACTCGCTTTCTGGCGTGATGAAACCATTTCCGCTGGCGCGCCTGACGCATTCAAGCCGTTCTTTGAAGTAGCAAGGAACGCCTTCAGCGCTTATGACGACAAACTGGTGCCATTCCGCGAGGAAGCGATTTTACCAGGTATTCAGACTGTACCGCTGTTCGGCCATACACCAGGACATACCGGTTATCTGCTGGGTGATGAAAAAGAGTCGCTGCTCATCTGGGGTGATATTGTTCACTTCCCGCACATTCAGGTTGCTCAGCCTGACGTTACTATCGCGTTCGACAGCGATCCTGCGGCGGCGGCGGCCATCCGTAGCAAAGTGCTTGACCGCGCAGCGAGCGATAACCTGGCTGTCAGTGGTATGCACTTCAACCTGCCTACTACCGGTAAGGTTATCCGTGAAGGTAACAGCTTCGCACTGAATTACGACCTGTGGTCACCCGCAGTCTGATCACCTTCCTTCCCGGTGCACACAATAGTGACCGGGAAGATCCCCTTTCATATCGCCCGACAAGAACCCACCTGCAATACTATGAATATCACTGCCTCACAAAAAAATGGCTCATTACTCTTGCGCCCTGGCTTTTTGTATTCCTCTGGAGTCAGGGTTTGTCGCAGCCAAATTTACCGTGCAGTACAGCGCGCCGTTTCATCTTTTATTCCTGCGTGGCGCATTTTCCTGTCTGGTCCTTCTGCTGCTTACACTGGGGTTCAGGGCCCGTTTTCCGTCCGGCAGAGGAATGGTTCGCAACCTGATTGTCGGACTTTTCCTGCAGAGCTTCTTTCTGGGCGGATGCTTTTATGCCATCCATCGTGGCATGCCGTCAGGCATTGTGGCGCTCATCACCGGCCTGCAGCCGGTACTGACTGCAATACTGGTTTCACTCATGCACCGTCAGTCCCTGCATCCCCGGAAATGGCTGGGTATTGCGATTGGCTTTGCGGGCGTTTTCCTGGTGCTCTCGCCAGGCCAGCATAGTTTTGCACTGGATCCTGTGGCTTTTGGGTCGGTCATGCTGGGGTTATTTGGCGTAACGATCGGAGCGCTTTATCAGCGCCGTGCTCAGGGAGATGGACATATCTTTGCGAACACGTTTTTACAGTACGTCACTTTGACAATATCGATGGGTGCAATTAGCCTGATGTTCGAATCTGCTCCGACGCAGTGGAGCTTATCATTTGCGCTGGGTCTGGGCTGGCTGGTTATTGGCGTATCGGTTCTGGCGATTATGTTGCTGATTTTTATGATACGAAGCGGTGAAGCAACCAAAGTCGCTACTTACTTTTACCTGGTTCCCATTCTCACGGCAGCTGAAGCGTGGTTGCTGTTTGGAGAGGCCATTACATTGCCCATGCTTGTGGGTATGGCAATAACTATAATCGGCCTGATTTTTGTCATCCGGGAATAGACAACCGCACGCGTCGCTGTATGCTTTTGTATATGGCGACGTATAATAGCGGTCAAAGTCAAATTCCGGATGAATATGCAAACAGTCAGCTTTTCCGATTCTCCCGTTGATGATCTCCTCGCTGAGCTTCTTACCCTGGCACGCTCCCGTTTTCCACTTCCCTGCGATTGCCTTCGCGCAGAACAGACGCATCAGGTAAAGAAGTTCGAGGTGGAAGGTGCGACCCTTTCCTTCCCGCTGGAAGGAGAATTCCGGTATCGTGAAAATGAGAAATGGCACCGGGTGATCCCGGGCGAGATTATGGTCGTCCCGAATGCCCGTAGCATCGATATAGAATATGCCCCTTCAGAACAAAGTGGTGAGTTTGTTGCCCTGAGCGTGGTGCTCGCGGAGGAACAGCTTGAAGCAGCCAGGCTGTTACTTGCCGCACCACCACCACAGGACACCGGCAGCATCGCAGCCATTTCCGTATCAGCTCTTCTTTCACCCCTTAACCGCTGGACAGCCGCAATGCGGGAAGGGAAGCGTCCGCTTTCCCTGCACGCCATGGTTGAAGTGGTGCTCTGGCTTTATGGCATGGGATACCATGCTTTGCTGCGAGCCCGGCAGCCAAGTCTGGCCATGAAAATCCGTCAGATGGTAGCGGACAAACCGGCTCATCCCTGGAGTGCTGCTGAAATTGAAGATCTGACGGGACTCAGTGGCCCCACGCTTCGGCGCCACCTGGCCAGTGAGTCAACCAGCTTACGCTCAGTTATCGCCGATGCACGTATCGCGGAGGCTCTCCGCCTGCTGATGACATCGACGCTGCCGGTAAAAACGGTCGCGGGGCGGGTGGGTTACAATTCACTATCGAGCTTCAGCAAGCAGTTTTCTGAACGCTATGGAATCGAACCTTCAGGGTTCCGCTGACTTCAGTTCGTTCAAGGTACACATTGCGTCCCTCGCACTTCAGTAACTTGCGTGGATCTTTCGAATATAACGGAAGATATTGGCCGGCATTGCGTGTAACCGGTTCAGGAGTTCTCATCGTGACGGGAGAGCTAAATCGGTACGGCTGTTGTTCTCAGCTATAAGAACAACTGAGTATCTGACCAGCTGTCTGGTGCTGGCAGCAGCATGCAGTGCAATCGGTCAGGCTCAAAGGAACTGACCTGATGTCAGGTTATAATTTCGGACACATCATAACCCCAGAAGGAGACAACTGTGGTTCATGTTTTCATTATCGGTGGTGCAGGCAAAATCGGCCAGCGTCTGTGCAGGATCCTTTCAGGTAGGGGGCATGCTGTTCGTGCCCTCTACCGTAAGCCAGAGCAGCAGGCATTGCTAGGCGAGCTGGGTGCTGAGCCCGTCAGTGGGAGCCTGACAGAGCTGGATGCAGCTGCGCTGGCGATGCACTTTGCAGGTAGTGATACAGTGGTGTTTACTGCCGGTGCCGGCGGTAAGGGGGGACAGGAGATGACCAATGCGGTCGACGGCGAAGGGCTGAAAAAGTCGGTAGCTGCCGCCCTCAGTGCCGGTGTGTCTCGCTTTCTGCTCGTTTCTGCATTCCCGGAGTCCGCACGGGGAGAAACCACTTCTGAATCATTCGAAAATTATATGCGTGTTAAAAAAATGGCCGATGTGGAACTAGCACAAAGCGAGCTTGACTGGGTGATCCTGCGCCCCGGCGCGCTGCAGGATAAGACTGGTACGGGTTATGTACGTGCCGGCCTGGCCATCCCGTATGGTAACGTGCCCCGTGATGACGTGGCGGCTACGCTGGCTGAACTCATTGAGCAACCTGCCGTCAGCCGCGTCATCATTGAGCTGACGTCTGGCGATGCTCCTGTCCGTGAAGCCATACAGAAGCTGGCGGGCCGATAAAAGGCAGCGCACGTACCAGCAGGCTGCAGGCCCCCAGGCGTTTACAATAAACTTTCCAGCCAGTCGGTAAACGCCCGTACTTTTCGGGAGAGATGGCGGTGCGGATACAGAAGTTACAGTTTGCGATTCGGGGACGTATTATCTGGCAGAACCTCTACCAACAGCCCGCGATCGAGATAAGGCTGCAAAAAAATATTCATGCCCTGTAGTATTCCCAGCCCCGCCAGGCCTGCTGCAATGTAGGCTTCTGAGTTATCCACGACAAGCCTGCCTGGAAGTTCAATTTCGGTGGAGCCCTCTGACGTCCCGAATGTCCAGGGCATAACTTGTCTGTTGCTGCTGTTAATCCAGTTGACGGCCTGATGCTGCTGCAACTCGTCCATTGTTTCCGGGGTGCCGTGTTGATCAAGATACGCAGGACTGGCGCAGGTCGTCATTTTAACGGTTCCCACCTCCTTTGCGATATAGTCGCCATCGTCCAGCTCCCCCACCCTCAGTATGCAGTCCAGGCCATCATGCAGCATATTCCGTCGGCGGTCTGAGCTGCTCAGGATAATTTCAATTCCGGGATGCTGGCGATAAAAATCAGGCAGGTTGGGTATAACAAGTAAAGCCGCAAACGCGACAGGCATATCTATGAGCGAATAGCGGGCGTCAAAATGATAGCGACAGGAAAGTTCTGCCATATTAAACATAACAACCCTTGGGCGCACCGCCGCAGGCGCCCTCAGCACGTTTCTGCGGCCTCCCGCCTGTTTCCGGCACCTTTCAAACGCCCCTGATGATTTCTGCGCGTCTGCATGGCTATGCAGTGAGATCTGCTCTCCACCGATTAGTGCATGCAGATTTTGGAAACGTCCAATTCTGGCACGAAGCGGTCACCCCGGCGGGGTGCAGTCCGCTGTCAGCGAAAACGGACATTGAGCCAATCAAATAATCTGTGCCAGAATTTGTCATTGAGGCTAGTACTTTCGAGTAGATCTATTTCCCGCCCGTACTCTTAAACTCATCTATCTCATCCTTCTACGACTTATTACCGGGAATATAAAACCCCGCCGAAGCGGGTTTGGTAATTTGAGTTTTTCTCAGGCGGCCATCTTTCTGCATTGTTCGGCGCAGTGATGACAAGCGCTTGAGCAATCCTGACAATGGTCATGTTCATGCTTTCCACACTCGTCACCGCACTTCTGACAAACATCAGCGCAAAGACGGCAAAGATCCTGGGCAGACCCGCTATTTAGTGTCATGAATTGAGCTGCAAGACGGCAGATATTTGCACACTGCATATCCAGTTTTATGCACTCGCGCATCATCTCCAGATTCTCTTCGTCGAGACACGAAGCCGCACAGTTATCACATGCCGTTGCACATAGATAACAGGCTTCGATGCATTTTTTGTATTCGTCTAACATAATTTCTCCTTAGCTAAGGTTACGTATTAAGCATGGAAGAGATAACTGATTATTCAAATTTTGAATTAGTTAATTACCTTTTCAGCATTTCATATCATTGATTCAAAGTGCATCTCTAGGGTTACCTAATTCACCTATGTCTACTTCTGGCACAATGCAGAAATGAGATAGATTTACTTTATCCGCTTCTCGCTCAAAGCTGTCCGTAATCCCTTGCCTGCTTAAAAAAACCGGATTAACGTGTGATGTTTTTACGTTTTCCAGGCAGCCTTCATCGGTAAGTACCTGTCTTACAGACTTCAATGCACTTAGTTAAGAAACATCCTAATCGTCCTTTCGCCGATCGCGAGATCTGTTATGGCAGCTAAACTCGATTGATACCCCAATCCGCGGGGCAGCATTTCCTTTCCGCACGCAAGAAGGAGAAGATCATGAAAGCAGTAATTTACAACGGTCCTTATGATGTAAAAGTAAAAGACGTACCGGATGCGAAAATTGTCCGCCCCACGGATGTACTCGTCCGCATCACCACCACCAACATTTGTGGGTCGGACTTGCACATGTATGAGGGCCGGACCAGCTTTGAACAGGGACGGATTCTGGGTCACGAAAACCTGGGTGAAGTGGTCGAAATTGGCTCAGGCGTTGAACGTATTAAGGTGGGCGACTATGTTTGTCTGCCGTTTAACGTGGGATGTGGTTTTTGCGAAAACTGTGAAAAAGGTCTGACCGGCTTTTGTCTCACTACCAATCCGGGTACGGCAGGCGCAGCTTATGGTTTTGCTGAAATGGGTCCCTGGGAGGGAGGTCAGGCGGAACTTCTTCGGGTGCCATTTGCCGACTTTAACTGCCTTGTTCTTCCCCCTGATGCGGCAGAAAAAGAAGATGATTATGTGATGCTCTCTGACATTTTTCCTACCGGCTGGCATGCAACAGAACTTGCCGGATTGAAGCCTGGTGAAAGCGTGGCCATTTATGGCGCGGGGCCGGTCGGTTTGATGGCAGCTCATTCGGCGATCATTAAAGGTGCTTCACAGGTGTTTGTGGTTGATACGCACACAGACCGGTTGGCTCTGGCTGAAAAAATGGGGGCGACGGGCATCAATGCTACTGGCGATGAAGCTGTACAAAAAATTCTCGACCTGACGGATGGACGCGGTACGGATTGTGGCTGCGAATGTGTTGGCTATCAGTGCTGTAACAAACATGGCCATGAAGATAACTCTGTTACCATGAACAGTCTTGTTGCGTCGACGAAAGCAACCGGGGGAATTGGTGTGGTTGGCGTCTTTATTCCTCAGGATCCGGGGGCTGAATCGGAGCTTGCCAGAGAGGGTAAGATGCCATTTGATTTTGGGAGTTTCTGGTTTAAAGGACAGGCAATCCGTACCGGCCAGGCGAACGTTAAGGCCTATAACCGTCAGCTGTCTCGCCTCATCCATCACGATAAAGCCAGTCCGGGCAAAATAATTTCTCATCGTCTTTCGCTTGAAGAGGCTCCTGCCGGATATAAGCACTTCGATGAGCGGGATGAAGGATGGACGAAGGTTATCCTTAAGCCTTAAATAGAGTTATCCGGTATGAGAAAGCAAAAACCGGGAAAGAATGTATGACTTTTGACAGGGTGCAATAAAATATCCTGTCAGGGCGTTATTATTCATACTTTCAGCTGCCAGGCGCTTCCATATCCAGACTTGTTCCCTGATTTTGCCGACGAGATAGCAAAATTAATACATTCAGGAGGAGGCATCTGCGGTTGATCTGTTCCGTATTTATTAACGCCCTGTGCTGTAAGTATTGTCTGCCTCTACCACATAGCAGACATGTGCGCAGGAACGGTCCGCTATGAGCGAAAAGCGGACTTCCGGTCCTTGCGCAAACTCCCGTTCCGAGAAGTTGCAGTTCACAAATCACCTGTTAAAGAAGGTATGGTAGCCCACAGCATTAATTTTGCTTCCATCTTCAGTCAGACTGGCCGGTACCGGCTTCCGATAAGTTTCGTCGGCTGAGGCCCGCTAAAGTAGAGAGGTCAAAAAATAACCTTGACGTACAATAATTTTCGATATCCAAACTGACCCCTAATTAGGTGGACACCTGATGACTGACTTAAAATTTCTATCACGCCAGCGTTACACATCCGCAGTCGCATCTTGCGGGGTTCAGCGGGGTGTTGCAGGCGGACGTGCACGTGCGGACGCCCTCTGACACCACGACCGAAGCGCTGTGCCGTATCGGCGAGCTGTATGGCATCGAGGCGGGCATCCGGGGCAAAAGCGCGGCGGAACGGCTGGCCATTCGGCAGGAAAAAGCGGTACCGCTGCTGACCGCGCTGGAGGGCTGGCTGCGTGAAAAGCAGAAAACGCTGTCACGGCACTCGGAGCTGTCGAAGGCGTTCGCGTACGCGCTGAACCAGTGGGATGCGCTGAAATTATACCTGCGGGAGATTACTGATACAGAACACGCCGGGAATGTGCCGCCATTGACGCAATGACGACACAGCCCTTTTTAACCGTTCCGTGAGAGTTCCCTGGCAATATACTGTGCGGTACGGCTTTCTTTGACCTGCGATACCTGTTCGGGAGTTCCTGCGGCAACCAGGCGTCCTCCCTCATGTCCCGCTCCAGGACCGATGTCGATAACCTGGTCTGCCTGAGTAACCGCCCGCATATCGTGTTCAATCATTATCACCGTATTTTCTGCATCAACAAGCCGCTGCAGCTGCACAAGGAGGCGGTCGGCGTCTGAAGCATGCAGGCCGGTTGTCGGTTCATCTAGGATATACAACGTGTGGCCACGTTGGCTACGTTGTAGTTCGGTTGCCAGCTTGATCCTTTGCGCCTCCCCTCCGGATAACTCGGTTGCTGGTTGTCCCAGACGCAGGTAGCCCAGACCAATTTCACTCAGCAGACGGAGGGGACGAGCCACTGGTTCTTCAGTCGCAAAGAACTGACTGGCTTCATCCACCGTCATATGCAGGACCTCCGCGATATTTTTGTCCTGCCAGCAGATCCTGAGAGTATCCCGGTTATACCGCGCGCCATGGCAGGTCGGGCACGGTGCATACACGCTCGGCATAAACAACAGCTCCACGCTGACGAATCCTTCACCTTCACAGGTTGCACAGCGGCCTTTTGCCACATTGAAAGAGAATTGACCCGCATCGTAATGATGGAGTTTGGCGTCAGTCGTTCCGGCAAAGAGCTTACGAACAGGATCAAACAACCCGGTATATGTCGCCAGGTTTGAACGGGGGGTCCTGCCTATCGGTTTCTGGTCAACCTGAACCAGACGCTTTACCAGTCCGGTATCACCGGTCAGGGTACCGTACGTTTTCTCCGTTACGGATGGCCCCTCAGCGTCGCTGGCTTCGGAAAGCACGTCTTCTGGCTCACCGCCAAGTGAAGAAAGCACCAGTTCCGGTAAGGCCTGGGCAATCAGACTGGATTTACCGGAGCCAGAGACTCCCGTCACGGCTGTCAGCACACCCAGAGGAATATCAACATCGATCCACTTAAGATTGTGGCGATGGATCCCCTGCAGTTTCAGCCACCCGGATGGGATACGGGCAAAAGATTGTGGTGGCCGGACTTCATCAAATAAATAACGCGCGGTACGAGATTGGGTGACGGCTTTCAGATCTTCAGGAATACCACTGTAGAGAACATGTCCTCCCTGTTCACCAGCCGACGGTCCCACATCAACAAGCCATTGCGCCCGTCGCATCAGGTTAAGATCATGTTCAACGACAAACACCGAGTTGCCGGCATCACGAAGGTTCTCAAGCGCATCGTAAAGCGCTTTACTGTCTGAGGGGTGCAGACCCGCAGACGGTTCATCAAGAACATAGACCACACCAAACAGCATCGAACTGAGTTGCGTGGCAAGACGCAGTCGCTGAAGCTCTCCTGCAGATAGAGTTGGGGTTGCTCTGTCCAGCGTAAGATAACCCAGCCCCAGCTTCTGCAACTGATACAACCGGGCCATGACACCACCGGTCAGCCGTTGTGCCGCCAGTCGTTTCTCTTCCGATAACGCCGATGTCCGGCAGACATCGGCGTTATCGGAATGGACCGCTTTTCCGGATGCAGCACGCTCTGTCAGATCCCGACGGGTGATATCCCTGTCGGCATCTGCGCCGGCGTGGTGGGCACTGAAATCCCCCCGGGAGATTGGAAGGAGCAATTCCGCCAGCTGGTCTAAGGGCATCTGCATAAATTCACCAATGTCCACACCGGCAAAGGTGACGGACAATGATTCTGACTTCAGTCTTTTCCCGTGACAGACCGGACACAGCTTGCCTTCCATAAAACGGGAGACTCGTTTTCTCATCAACGCGCTTTGCGTGCTGGCGAAGGTATGTAGCACATAACGACGTGCCCCGGTGAAGGTCCCCATATAACCCGGCGTCATTTTTTTCCTGACGGCTTCGCGCGTATCTTCCGGACTCAGTCCCGGGAAAACCGGTACAGTGGGGGTGTCTTCGGTAAAAAGGATCCACTGACGGTCTTCCGCTGGCAGATTTTTCCAGGGAGTGTCGATGTCATACCCCAGCGTCACCAGAATATCCCGCAGATTCTGTCCGTGCCAGGCCGGGGGCCAGGAAGCAATAGCCTTTTCACGGATACTAAGTGAGGGATCGGGCACCATCAGTGTTTCAGTTACCTCATAGATATGGCCCAGACCATGGCAAGAAGGGCATGCCCCCTGCGGCGTGTTGGGAGAAAAATCCTCGGCATACAGCATCGGTTGTCCGGCAGGATAAGCGCCCGCCCGTGAGTACATCATTCGCACCAGACTGGATAAGGTGGTCACGCTGCCGACAGAGGAGCGCGCGTTACTGGCACCGCGTTGTTGCTGAAGCGCAACGGCTGGCGGCAGTCCGTCAATGGCATCCACATCCGGAACCCCGACCTGATCAATGAGGCGACGAGCGTAGGGGGCAACCGATTCAAAGTAGCGCCGTTGCGCCTCAGCATAAATGGTGCCAAAGGCCAGTGAAGACTTACCCGAGCCTGACACACCCGAAAAAACAACCAATGCGTTGCGCGGAATGGAAACATCCACCTCTTTAAGGTTGTTCTCGCGAGCACCGCGAATCACAACTGAATTGTTGTCGTCAGTCAGGATGGGATGATAACCGAAAAGTTTCTTTGCCATAGAATTTCCTGTGCTAGGTGTGTCCGCTCTTAATAAGGCCACCTCTTGTGACGGTATCTGGTGTGCCGGACCGCTCGATCAGAAAGCCCGTCGAAAAAAGCGTTTGTGTGACTGGAAACAGATTGCTGAAGCTGGGCCCGGTGGTACCATGTGGGACACCGCTGAAGTTTCAGCGGTACCCTGCGGATCCGCCTTCTGTATGAGAACTGGCTGGCGGCGTACCCGGGACCGGAGATTTGGCTCCCGTGATAATGCGGGCTCCCCGGTACGCGACGCTGTGGTTCCAGACCCAGCTGATGGCGACACTCAGGCGGTTTCGGGTACCAATTAAAAAATACAGATGAATAATGCACGTGATTTCATATGTCAT
This sequence comes from Enterobacter sp. PP-008-ECC_S150, assembly GCF_045257065.1. Lineage (NCBI taxonomy): Bacteria > Pseudomonadati > Pseudomonadota > Gammaproteobacteria > Enterobacterales > Enterobacteriaceae > Enterobacter > Enterobacter sp. PP-008-ECC_S150. The sequence continues at coordinate 96,617 of NZ_JBJHHG010000018.1, forward strand.
TTCCTTTCATTACAGTTTTAGACCCCATCAGACATCTGCCTGGCAGAGTTAACGGAGATAGGAGCGGACTATCGAAATGGTGTCGTCGATTGACCTCTTCTGCGACTCATTTCGTTTGCCCGTATCGGGGAATTCCTCCCGAAGATAGCTTTCCAGAACAACCGCCATCAGGTCGTTAACGGCTCCCTGGACTGACCCCGCCCCGGTAGACGATCCTGCCCTATAGTTTGAGTATAGGAGGAGCGTATGGGCACACCACGATTTACACCTGAATTTAAGGAAGAAGCCGTCCGTCAGATAACGGAACGCGGTTATTCCGTCGCCTAAGTATCTGAGCGTCTGGGCGTCTCTGCACACCGCCTCTACAAGTGGCTACGGGCTATCAAACCTGATAACAGCGAGCAGCATGCCCGGGATTTACTGGAAGCTAAAAGCGAGATCCTGAAACTCCGGGCGCAGCTAAAACGCACCGAAGAAGAACGGGATATCCTGAAAAAGGCCGCGCGGTACTTTGCAAAGGAGCCCGACTGAAGTACCGCTTTATCAATGAGCACCGAACTGTATGGGGTGTGATGACGATGTGTCGGGTACTGAATGTCGCCCGGGCCGGGTTCTATGCGTGGCTGCATAACCCTGTCTCGGCGCGTGATAAAGATAACCAGCGCCTGCTGATGCTTATCCGCGACTCATATTCCCTGAGCGGAGGCGTATACGGTTACCGGCGGGTTCATGGCGATCTGAACGAAATCGGGGAAACCTGTGGTAGAAACCGGGTGGGTCGGATCATGCAACTGGACCGGATTAAAGCTGTGCGCGGCTATAAAGCGCCACGTCGTATCGCTGGCAGGCCTTCAGTCGTTGCTCCTAATCTCGTGCAGCGGCAGTTCACCGTTGTCCGGGCCACCCAGGTCTGGGTCACCGATATTACTTATAGTGTGCCCGGAGTTCAGGGCGGGCATGGATGCTTAAATGAACCGCGAGTCTGTCTGGAATATTGAACCGGTAACTCACGATGAGAAACCCAACAATCCCACCGGGTGTGACGGTGGAGAACCTGAGCGGCAGTGACCTGCGGCATGCCCGCAGGGTGATGTAACCCGCTGACAACGGGGATTGAGGCGAGATCACTAAGCCGAGATGATCCTCAAGGTTAAGTACTGAAAGGCTGAAGAACATGAACCCGTTAATCCGCCTCTGTGGGTTGAAAACGTCACCACGGCCTACGTGATCTGACAGGCCGTGCAGGAGGAACTGGCAGTGATACGTAAGCACTGCCGGTCGAAGGTGTTTTGACATGTATGCGAAACACCGGGGCAGCAGCGTCTATCACGCTTGCGATGCTGACTTCTGCCAACTTGCGGCAAGCAAGGATAAAGAGTGCGACGGGCAGCCTCCTCAGTATGCCTGAGTCCAGGCAGGTAAACCGGGGAAGGTCAGCGACGGATGTTAAGGGGGCATGGCTCCGATGACGCGCTGGCTGGCGGAGCTTCCGTAGTAGTCCGCGATGGGGAAAGCCCATTACATGGCGAAGGGAAGCAGTTTGAATGTGTTTGCGACGTGAATTAACTGACCTAACGAGGTGAAGACCTTTGATAATCAGCGAAATGCAACGCAAGCTTGCCACATGGGCAGCCACCGATCCGTCCCTACGGATTCAACGGCTGCTGCGTCTGATAACACAACCAGAATGGCTGGCTGAAGCGGCGCGGATCACGCTTTCATCAAAGGGGGCGCATACCCCCGGTATTGATGGCGTGAACAAAACAATGCTACAGGCCAGACTGGCTGTTGAGCTGCAAATCCTCAGGGATGAATTACTCTCAGGCCACTACCAGCCCTTGCCCGCCAGACGGGTTTACATCCCTAAAAGCAACGGCAAACTGCGACCACTGGGTATCCCCGCGTTGCGGGATCGTATTGTTCAGCGGGCCATGCTGATGGCGATGGAGCCGATATGGGAGAGTGATTTTCATACGCTCTCATATGGCTTCCGGCCTGAGCGCAGTGTCCACCACGCGATCCGCACGGTGAAATTACAGCTCACAGACTGTGGTGAAACCCGGGGACGCTGGGTGATTGAAGGCGACCTGTCCAGTTACTTCGACACCGTACATCATCGACTGCTGATGAAGGCTGTACGCCGCAGGATCAGTGACGCACGTTTCATGACTCTGCTGTGGAAAACCATCAAGGCGGGACATATCGATGTCGGTCTCTTTCGGGCGGCCAGTGAAGGTGTACCACAGGGCGGTGTTATATCGCCGCTATTATCGAACATCATGCTGAATGAGTTCGATCAATACCTGCATGAGCGCTACCTGAGCGGGAAAGCCAGAAAAGATCGGTGGTACTGGAATAACAGTATCCAACGGGGCCGAAGTACGGCGGTCAGAGAAAACTGGCAGTGGAAACCCGCGGTGGCGTACTGCCGCTATGCCGATGATTTTGTCCTCATCGTCAAAGGCACCAAAGCACAGGCGGAAGCCATCAGGGAGGAGTGTCGGGGTGTGCTCGAAGGCAGTCTGAAACTCAGGCTGAACATGGATAAGACTAAAATCACCCATGTTAATGACGGCTTTATCTTTCTGGGGCACAGGATCATTCGCAAACGCAGTCGTTATGGCGAGATGCGAGTGGTCTCAACGATCCCGCAGGAGAAAGCCAGAAACTTCGCCGCATCGCTGACAGCACTGTTATCAGGCAACTACAGTGAAAGCAAAGTCGATATGGCTGAACAACTCAACCGAAAACTGAAAGGCTGGGCCATGTTCTATCAGTTCGTTGATTTTAAGGCCAAAGTCTTCAGTTATATCGACCGTGTCGTGTTCTGGAAGCTGGCTCACTGGCTGGCCCGCAAATACCGTACAGGTATCGCTTCCCTGATGAGGTGGTGGTGTAAATCACCGAAACCGGGTCAGAGCAAAACGTGGGTTTTATTTGGTAAAACCAATCACGGCAAGCTCAGCGGCGAAATACTGTACCGGTTGGTGGGGCAAGGCAAGAAGCTGTTCCGCTGGCGGCTACCCGAAGGTAATCCCTATCTGAGGACGGAGACCAGAAACACGTATACATCGCGCTTTACAGAAGTGGCAATGGCGTTCGCCAGCATTTAAATGGAGAGCCGGATGCGCTGAAAGGTGCACGTCCGGTTCGGGGAGGAGAGGCAGGGAAATAGTCCGACTACGCCCTGCCTCTTACTCTACTCCGCACCTGGCAGGGCTGGCTGTATCTGGCGGTGGTTATCGATCTCTTCGCCCGTAATGTGGTCGGCTGGTCGATGAAACCCACTCTCTCACGCGAACTGGCGCTCGACGCGCTGATGATGGCGGTCTGGCGCCGAAAACCAGACAGCGAGGTTATCGTACATAGCGATCAGGGCAGCCAGTACGGCAGTGACGACTGGCAGCGCTTCTACCGGGCCAATAACCTGGCGCCGAGCATGAGCCGGCGTGGCAACTGCTGGGATAATGCGGTGGCCGAATCGTTCTTCAGTTCGCTGAAAAAAGAACGGATCAGAAAACGCATATATAAAACCAGGGATCTGGCCCGGGCGGATCTTCGATTACATTGAAGTCTTCTATAACCGGTCCCGGCGCCACAGCCACCTCGGCGACGTCAGTCCGGAGGCCTTCGAACAGGCCTCGTCGTGAGGACAGGATTTGTCTACAGGCGTGGGGTCAGTCCAAACTATAGGGCAGGATCGTCTACCGGGGCGGGGTCAGTCCATCAACGGCTCGGAAGTGTCTAGATTATCCGTGGCGATTCAGTTACAGTACATCTCAGGTCTGCAGGGTTCAGGCCCTGTTCAGGCCTGAAAATTAAGCACATTTTCTGAGGCTGGAAATCAACTCATGCTGACAGCCTGAGCCTGTTGGCATGGTAAGCAATGTGCTCACCAATAAAGCTGGAAATGAAATAATAGCTGTGGTCGTATCCAGTATGATATCGGAACGACGCATTGAGGTTCATCTCATTGCATACTCTCTCAAGGATTTTGGTGCGCAGTTGCTCTTCATAAAAGGCGTCACTCAGCCCCTGATCAATGAAGATTTCTGGTAATTTTTCACCCTGTAAAATGAGGCTGACTGGATCGTAGGCTTCCCACGTTTTTCTGTTTTCACCCAGGTAAGCGCTAAATGCCTGTTGCCCCCATGGCACCTGAGAAGGCGATACTATCGGGGAAAATGCTGATACGCTCACATATTCACCAGGATTTCGCAGAGCCAGCACCAGAGCACCCAGCCCTCCCATAGAATGACCGGATATAGATTTTCTTGCCGTTGCAGGAAAATGATTCATGACGACATCCGGAAGCTCTCTGAGAATATAGTCATACATCCTGTAATGAACATTCCACGGCTGTTCCGTCGCGTTCAGATAAAAACCGGCCCCCTGGCCAAGATCGTAACTGTCGGCATCCGGGACATTATTACCCCGGGGACTGGTATCCGGGACAACAACGATGACGTTATGCCGGGCTGCATAATGCTGCATACCTGATTTGGTGATGAAATTCTGCTCAGTACAGGTCAGGCCCGACAACCAGTATAGTACCGGCAGTTTTTCTGTTACTGCTTTGGGAGGAAGATACACACCGAAATTCATTTCACAATTAAGGGATTGTGAATAATGCCGGTACACGTTTTGCCAGCCGCCAGAGCTGGCATGCTGCTCAATGAGTTCCATCAGCCGTTATCTCATGGTTATTTCCCCTGACCGAAGCCAGGGGAAGTATCTTTAAATCCGGACGTCAGATAAACGTATACGCCGTGATTTTGTTACCCGCCGGATCCCGCAGGTAGGCAGCATAGGCCCCGGGAAGGTGACCACGCGGGCCAGGTTGACCTTCATCAGCTCCACCGGCGGCAAGGCCGGCAGCATGGAAAGCATCAACCTCTTCCGGGGTGGCAGCAGCGAAGCCGACAGTCACCCCGTTAGCGGAAGGTGCTTCACCGTTGCCCGGACGGGCAATGATAAATGCCGGCTTTTCGCGGCCATAGAGTACCCAGCCGTTGCCAAACGGGCCGAGGTTATTGATACCAAGCGTGCCCAGGACGACATCGTAAAATGCGGAGGATTTCTCGACATCGGCTGCGCCAATGAACACATGAGAAAAGATGCCGTCACCAGAAATTACCGGAGTTGTCATTTTCCACTTCCTTCAGTTTGAGTTGATTAAAATTCTGATGGGATCAGTAATGAATCACTGTCCGGATAGATTTGCCTTCATGCATAAGCTCGAAGGCGTCATTGATTTCATCCAGTGTCATCGTATGGGTTACAAATGGCTCAAGGTCAATATCCCCCTTCATGGCATCCTCGACCATACCGGGGAGCTGAGTGCGGCCTTTTACTCCGCCAAACGCGGAACCTTTCCATACGCGCCCGGTGACCAGCTGGAAAGGACGGGTGGAAATCTCCTGTCCGGCCCCTGCGACACCAATGACAACGGACTGCCCCCACCCACGGTGAGCACTTTCCAGCGCTGCACGCATGACGTTAACGTTACCGATACATTCAAAGGTATGGTCAATACCCCACTTGTTGATATCCAGCAGAACATCTTTAATCGGTTTGTCATAATCATTCGGGTTAATGCAGTCAGTGGCCCCGAACTGACGGGCCAGGTCAAATTTTGTCGGATTAGTATCGATAGCGATAATACGTCCCGCTTTTGCCTGACGGGCCCCCTGTACCGCAGCCAGACCAATTGCCCCCAGACCAAAAATGGCAACTGAATCGCCCGGCTGCACTTTAGCCGTGTTATGGACGGCGCCAATACCGGTAGTCACGCCACAACCCAACAGGCAGACGTGTTCATGGTTCGCCTCCGGGTTAATTTTTGCCAGAGAAACCTCGGCCACAACGGTGTATTCACTGAATGTGGAACATCCCATGTAGTGGTAAAGAGGCTGACCGTTGTATGAAAAGCGAGTGGTCCCGTCAGGCATCAGTCCTTTGCCCTGAGTCTCGCGAACCGATACACAGAGGTTCGTTTTACCGGACTGGCAGAATTCACACTCCCCGCATTCAGCGGTGTAGAGCGGAATAACATGGTCACCCGGCTTCACACTGGTGACGCCTTCACCAACTTCAACGACGATACCGGCTCCCTCGTGGCCGAGAACCACCGGGAAAACGCCCTCAGGGTCATTCCCTGAGAGGGTAAAGGCATCGGTATGGCAGACACCTGTGTGGGTGTTTTTAATCAGCACCTCGCCTTTTTTAGGCGGAGCAACATCAATTTCAACAATCTCCAGGGGCTTCCCTGGTGCAAATGCAACAGCGGCACGTGATTTCATACGTAATATATCCTCAATGTAATAATGGCCTCACCTATTTAAGATAGGCACGAACCAGCTCAATCGTATCGTCAACTGATTTACTGACTTCATGACTGTAGCTGTCATTCTGGTCAAAGGTTTCCCGTATGTGGCTCTCCAGCACCTCTGCCATCAGTCCGTTAGCGGCGCCCCGGACGGCGGCGATTTGCTGGAGAACGGAACGGCATTCAGCGCCACTTTCAAGTGCTCTTTCCAGAGCATCAATCTGACCCCGGATACGGCGAACCCGGGTTAGGACCTTTTTTTTCTCTTCAGGAGTACTGGGCATTGCTTACCTCACTGCTCTGTATTTCTTATACTATAGGGGAGTATTACATTAAGATCAACACATACCCCACTATAGTATAATAAATATATCAGAGCACCGGTAATGACTCCAACTTACTGATAGTGTTTTATGTTCAGATAATGCCCGATGACTTTGTCATGCAGCTCCACCGATTTTGAGAACGACAGTGACTTCCTGCCCAGCCTTGCCAGATGCTGCCTCAGATTCAGGTTATGCCGCTCAATGCGCTGCGTATATCGCTTGCTGATAACGTGCAGTTCTCCCTTCAGGCGTGATTCATAAAGCGGCCAGCCATCCGTCATCCATACCACGACCTCAAAGGCCGACAGCAGGCCCAGAAGACGCTCCAGCGTGACCAACGTGCGTTCACCGAATACGTGCGCCACAACCGTCCTCCGTATCCTGTCATACGCGTAAAACAACCAGCGCTGGCGTGATTTAGCGCCGACGTAACCCCACTGTTCGTCCATTTCCGCGCAAACAATGACGTCACTGCCCGGTTGTATGCGTGAGTTTACCGACTGCGGCCTGAGTTTTTTAAGTGTCGTAAAATCGTGTTGAGGCCAACGCCCATAATGCGTGCACTGGCGCGACATCCGACGCCATTCATGGCCATATCAATAATTTTCTGGTGTGTACCGGGCTGAGAGACGGTGTAAGTGAACTGTAGCTGCCATGTTTTACGGCAGTGAGAGCAGAGATAGCGCTGATGTCCGGCAGTACTTTTACCGTTACGCACCACGCCTTCAGTAGCTGAACAGGAGGGACAGCTGATAGAAACAGAAGCCACTGGAGCACCTCAAAAACACCATCATACACTAAATCAGTAAGTTGGCACCATTACCCGAATTACCAGCGTCTGCTCTTGGCACGGAGCGGACCTATTTACTGAGCCGAAGGTCCGCTCAGACTAACTCATTAAAGCCTGGTTGTTTTATCGCATCATCAGCCGTGTTCTGAAGCATTAGCTATGTATCTTCAGGGATGCTGATTTTCCCTCTGCACCAGATAAACCAGAATACAGTTTGATGTCGGTCAAAAAAGACAGCTTTAAGTGCATGAAATGAATAATGTTTCTTGAATGCTGGCAAAGCACTGGGATAGTAGTGTTGATTATTAGACGATCGGTCAATATTATTTATTGACGACTTAATGACTGAACGGTAAACGCCCGGACAAACGAGGTGAACGTGTTTAAATCTTTATTAATCAACAAAACAGATGGACGCTATAGTGCGCAACTTGCTGAAATCGCTGAAAGTGAACTACCGCAGGGGGATGTGGAGGTCAATGTTGACTATTCATCCATCAACTACAAAGACGCACTGGCCATTACGGGCCGGGGCCCAATCGTCCGACGCTTTCCCATGGTGCCCGGCATTGATTTTACCGGTACAGTGTCCGCCAGTTCACATCCCGAATATCAGGCCGGAGATAAGGTTCTCCTGACCGGCTGGGGTGTTGGGGAAAAACACTGGGGCGGACTATCCGAAAAAGCACGGGTAAATGGAGACTGGCTGACGCCGCTCCCGGCTGGCGCTAACGGCAAACACGTAATGGCAATCGGAACAGCTGGGTTTACCGCGATGCTGTGCGTAGACGCACTTCTGAATCATGGTATTAAGCCTGAAGATGGTCCGGTACTTGTTACCGGTGCCAGCGGCGGCGTCGGGAGCATTGCGGCCATGATCCTTGCATCAATGGGGTACCGCGTTACGGCGTCTACTGGACGCCCGGAAGAGGCTGCCTGGCTCTATAAAACGGTCGGTGTGGACGAGATTATTAACCGTTCCGAGCTCTCCTGTCCCGGAAAACCGTTACAGAAAGAACGCTGGGCTGCCGCCATTGATACAGTCGGTAGCCATACGCTCTGCAATGTATGCGCCGGGGTGCGTTATGGCAGTATTGTTGCAGCCTGCGGCATGGCACAGGGGATGGAACTAATGGGGAATGTGGCTCCGTTTATCCTGCGTGGCGTCACGCTGAAAGGGATTGACAGTGTCATGTTCGCGAAGGAAAAAAGAGCGGCGATCTGGCAGCAGGCGGTACAGTATTTACCGGAGTCCAGACTGGATAGCCTGACCACCGTTTATCCGCTGAGTGATGCCATCAATGTGGCCGAAAAACTTCTGAGTGGCGGAATTCGTGGCCGGGCAGTAATTCAGTGTAGCTAATGAAGTGGAAGCCAGGCTCAGCCTGGGTTTGATAATTATTATCAGGGGCTGCGGCCCCTTTTTTACTTTTCAACAGCCGTGTCCTTAGAGGGCTGATAGCGTACTGACTTTTTGAAATAGCTCCAGAAGTCGTACACAGGCTGGGTTGAGCAATAAAGTTTGGCACGCATTACGGCACCCTCCCAACTGCTCCAGAAAATGGCCGCCAGTTGCGTATTATTCATATCGGAACGGATTTCGCCCGAAGATAACGCGTCGGACAGACAGCACGCCACAAGCGCCTGCCAGCGCTCAAGTATTTCGTGGAGCTGTTTGATAAAGGACAGTGGAAGACCCGGACTCTCCTGCATCATATTGCCAACCAGACAGCCCCGGGTGAAATTGTACTTTTTAATGCCGTCGCAGGCATCGTCGATGAAATTTTCCAGACGCATCATTGGTGTGAAGGATGATTCATACAGATGTTTTTGGAGTTTATGCACAAAGAAACTGTCATAGGCGCTCAGAACAGTCTGGGCATACTCTTCTTTGCTCTTGAAATAGTAATAAAATGAGCCTTTAGGAACACTGGCATTTTTGACAATGGCATCGACTCCCGTTGAAAGAAAACCATTCTGCGTGAGCAGTTCAAGCCCGCTTCGGATCAGGTCATTACGGGTATCTGTATAGGTACTCTCTGTTTTTCGTGGCCTGCCTCGCCCACGAATTTCGCCAGTCATGACTTTGCTCCTGCATTTTATTAACGGAAAAGAATAAGTGATTTTGCGCGGAGGCTTCAATCAGTTTATCCCCGGCGGTGACGAGGTGGCCACCTATGCCGACTGGACAGGGGACTGACTATTGCCATAACGCCATCGCAGGTTGCTTCAGTAAACCTGCTAATCCCGTACAATGGCGAATTCGCTATATCCGCTTCTCGCACTTAGCTGCCATAAATCGGCCAGGCAATCACAGGTCATTTCTGTCTCGCAAAGAAGGTGCCGTTTCTGCTTTGCGTTGACACCCCTAAATATTAGAATTAAAAGGAGAGAGTTACTGGAAAAAGGCAGCGGAGGCAGTGACAATCGTGGCTTGAAGCCACTACTCGATGGATGCGGACATGTAGTTGGCGTCATTCGACAAAACTAGCAAACTTCTAATAGTCACCATTTCTCCCGTCTGGCGGGAGTGCTGTCAAATGCCCCCCTCATCTCTGTGTGGGAAATGAAGGGTGAAGGGGAAATAGATGACAGCGTTATTTCTACGCCCAGAATACTGAATACCTTGTACAGACGATCAATACTGGCGCTAGCAGGGTTTGCTTCCAGGCGGGCATAGGTTTGCTGCGTTACGCCAAGCCTCTCAGACACATCTTTTTGCGTGAAGCCCTTGATTTTGCGAAACCCGATTAGCACAGGTCTGAGCTGGTTCAGCGTTTTTATCGGGAACTGATTATTCATAAGTGACCTGCCTCGCAGACTGAGTAGGGAGTACCGCCCTGTAATACAGCAGGTAAGGTGTATTTTGTGTTATACAGACTATAGGCTGTAAAACCTTTATTGAAAAGATGCTGATGTTCCAGGGGCATGCCGAGCATGGACGATTTTCTGCGGGGCGGTATTTCGCTACGGGGGAGATTGCGTTCGGGCAATGTACCGGTGTAAAAAACGTCAATTTTTCAAAACCGCTGTTATCGGGATAAGCTGAAAACTCCGAAGGCAGACACAGCCACGAATAATGTCAGACTTAAACTCTGTAGCTGTCTTCTTTTGCCTGTAAATAACGTCTAGTTTGACTCTGATGAAGGCTGTACCAGGCAGAGAACATGTCACTCTCGGGGCCGGATGATAAAATGTGTTCAACTGGCTGGGCAGGGTAATAGCGAAGAACGTTCTCTGAAATTCGATTCAGCTCAGCGTAACGTGCGCTGTAGGTATGTATAATCCATTGCATCAATTTTGCATCCGTATTATTCGCAGATTACACACAAGAAGCTTAACAATGGCTGAAAGAGTGAGCAGGGATATGTAACAAAAACAAGGGCTTCAAGATGAACTGGATAAAACCGGAGCAGAGCAAGCCCTGTTCCGGTTTGTCAGGCTTTGGAATTTCTTCCAGGCCCCTGCAGCTAGTCACAACAAACACATTAATGTTTTCATTGCTTCAATTCAATATTATTGTGTGAAAGGGATTCCATCGAAATCGGCTTATGCATGCTTAAAACTAAACTGCCCCGGCTGCAGTCATTTGGTTGCTGTGGGCTCTGTACTGTGTCTAATAGTGAAAGAATCTTACGTTATAACGAAGGAAATTGCTGAATGACTCTACGATTGCAGACGGAATCACCCGCTGACCAGGATATGTTTAGAGGCAGCAGTCATGAAAAAGTTGCAGAGAATGTGGCTCAGATCATCAGGACACCTGATGTCAATATTATTGGTCTGGAAGGTGAGCTGGGTTCAGGTAAGTCAACAATATTGAAGTTCCTGCAGAAAAAGCTTAAAGATGATTTTACGTTCATTAACTTTGATGCAGAACGTTACCATCATGGCTCAACTAAAAAAGCGCTTATCGATGTCATCCACCACGGGGTCAGCCTACAATGTCCGGGCTCCCGGGATGTGTTGGATAAGTATAAAAATCTGGCTCTGGGTAACATCGTTGAATACGACAAGAGGGTCAGCAGCAGGCTAAGCTGGTTGACCGTCGTTTTTATTTTACTGTCATTGCTTTCCGTGCAGATGCTTCGTTATGTGCTAACAGACCTTAATCAATATTTTACTAACAATGATCTTACCCACGAATAGTGGACACACGACTAAGTGAGTAAACTCTTAACCAGAGGTGACTCATGACAAAACCAGCATCAACCAGTAAGAAGCCCCGCAAACAGTACACGCCTGAATTCCGCAACGAAGCCCTGAAGCTTGCGGAACGTATCGGTGTTGCTGCCGCTGCCCGGGAACTCAGCCTGTACGAATCCCAGCTCTACGCATGGCGCAGTAAGATTAACAATGCCCGCAGCTCTTCCGAACGTGAGCAGGAAATGTCCGTTGAAATTGCCCGTCTTAAGCGCCAACTGGCGGAACAGGCAGAGGAGCTGGCCATTCTCCAAAAGGCCGCGACATACTTCGCGAAGCGCCTGAAATGAAGTATGTCTTTATTGAAAAACATCGGGCTGAGTTCAGCGTCAAAGCCATATGCCGGGTACTGCGGGTCGCCCGTAGCGGCTGGTATGCGTGGCGTCTGCGTCGTCAGCAGATAACACCACGTCAGCAGTTCCGGCTCGTCTGTGATACTGCTGTCCGTCAGGCATTCACTGAGGCAAAACAGCGTTATGGTGCGCCTCGTCTCGCTGACGAACTGCCTGAGTACAACGTCAAAACCATTGCCGCCAGCCTGCGGCGTCAGGGGCTTCGCGCAAAAGCGGCCCGGAAGTTCAGCCCGGTCCGATACCGCGAACATGGCCTGCCGGTGTCTGAAAATCTGCTGAAACAGGATTTTTACGCGAGTGGCCCGAATCAGAAGTGGGCGGGTGACATCACGTACTTGCGCACGGACGAAGGCTGGTTGTACCTGGCGGTGGTCATTGACCTGTGGTCCCGTGCTGTCATCGGCTGGTCGATGTCGTCGCGGATGACAGCGCAGCTGGCCTGCGATGCGCTACAGATGGCACTCTGGCGACGTAAGCGCCCGGAAAATGTCATCGTGCATACGGACAGAGGCGGGCAGTACTGTTCGGCAGACTATCTGGCGTTACTGAAGCGGCATAATCTGCACGGTAGCATGAGTGCCAAAGGATGTTGTTACGACAATGCCTGCGCGGAAAGCTTCTTCCACTCGCTGAAGGTGGAATGTATCCACGGGGAACGCCTTATCAGCCGGGAAATCATGCGGATGACGGTGTTTAATTATATCGAGTGTGATTACAATCGGTGGCGCCGACACAGTGCCTGTGGCGGACTCAGTCCCGAACAATTTGAAAACCAGAACCTCGCTTAGGGCCGTGTCCACATTACGTGGGTAGGATCACAAGGAGTCATTATTAGGGTGGCTTTTTTATGTTGAGGTGGCCGCGTTTCTTTCTCCTGCCATTATGGTCGCAGGACTGGCATGCCTGCAGAACATGGAATGGTACAGAAAGAAAGGGTATTCGAGTATTGGTGATTTGTTCAAACGCAACAGTACTGACAGGATTGAAGAGACTTGGCTAGTTAATAAGGAGGTCGGAGCTATTGAGCTGGCTGAAGCTCTGCAGGGATTTACCTCCAAAGAGGTCATTTCCCATGGAGATCGCTTCATCCTTATCATTGATAATCTGGACCGAATCAGTGCAGACAAAGTGAAAGAGCTCTGGAGTGATATGGAGCTTATTGCCGGAGCCACTCATGAACACTTCAGGATAGTGGTGCCCTATTCGGCAAGACAGGTTTCAGCCTCACTTTCTGTGGCGGGTTTCAGCGGGCGTGAGTTTATTGCAAAGCGGATTCCTGTAAGTTTTCAGGTTCCTCCTCTTATTTCGGCAGGATGGCAGGAAGCGTTAAGGCAGTACTGGAAAGAAACAGTAAATGAGGATGCAGGGATAGCGTGCCGGGAAGCAACGGTGTTGCTTGAGCGCTGGAAACCCTCTGAGTATCCTCGTATCACACCGCGATTAATGAAGAAGTTTGTTAATGATATTCATATTCTGAACCTTACCGTTCCTGCAACAGAAGATCATCGCCATATTCTTATTGCTCTCTACTTACTGGTGGTCAGATACGGGGAGCGAGATATTAAAGTATTACTTCGCGATCCCAAAGCTAGTCAGACCGAACCCGGTATTGCTCCGGATGATTTTGACGAGATGCTCTCGCTAACTTATCAACAAATATCCCGAATTTTTAATAACGATACAGAAAGATGGAGCGAATTTCTGATGAGCATCCACTATCAGTCCACGGTGGAGCTTGCCAGGAGCGAGTTGCTTGATACGCCTCTTAAAGACGCGATTGGTGCTATAAATATCCCACGGCTTGAAGAACTGACGGCCTTGTGGGGTTTCGCTGAAGCATGGCAGCGAGTGGCACCACATATTCAGATGCGAGACTGGCTGGTTTCTTATAGCCGGATGGATGAGAAGTGTCAGGCTCTCGCCGAACCGCAACTCAAAGTCGCAGTGCAAATGCTGAATCAGAGTTATGCTGTTTCACTCAGAGAAAAGAATGATGAAGGTTTCGTATTGAGTCTGCAGAAACTGATGGCTGACGGGCGGATAAGCCTAGAGCCTTTCGTCGAAAGGCAAATATCGTTTATTGTGAGTAAACTTGATGAAATTCAGGATTCAGAAAAATTGGAGGCTGAATCCACGCAGACGTTGCTGCAGGAAGCTGATTCATACTCTGTTCTGGCCGGTGAATCACTACTGAATAAAATGGAGAATTTTGTAGATGGCGTATTTTATGTGGAATACCTTGTCAATAATGAAGAGACCTTGTCAAACCTGAAAATTGGCACACTAGATATCGGAAATCACGGTCGGGAGGAGATGTTACGCTATGGAGCTGAGCAACCTCAGATAGACCTTTTTAATCCGGGAATTATCCGGCATATCAATATTGCATCGAAGGCGGTACAGAACGTAATTGGAAAGAATGATGGTACAGGTGGGGCTCAGGTTAGCTCTGCAATAATGACGCTTAAAAATCGTCAGGTTGTTGAGGACGTTATCCATTTCAGAAAAATTGTTCTGAGCCCGGACTGGAATAATAATGTTTTAAATCAATATTATCTTAATAATACGGCGACGAGGAATCTCTTCCCTGCGGAATTTGCTGCACAGGCTGTTGCTCACATGGTGCTCCATGGTAACTATGCCGGTATCGAGTCGTACAGTGAACATATTGGTGAGGAACGGTTTGACCTGGCTTTGGCTGCATATCTTCGTTATCTACGTACTGCCGAGAGTATCTTTATAGCACTTAAGGATAAAAATGTTCTGCCGTACATCAAAAATGCTGTTGGCAGGATTGTTGATTTAGGTCTTCTGGTGAATATACCTGTCCTGAGCTTTGTTAAAGGTCAGTATGACGTCATCAAAGAAGCTACAAATGCAACCTCTCTTTTAATATTTGTGCGAGAGCGTCAAAAAGCACTGTCAGAGAAAATAATTGAGTCTGATGTGAATGCTATGGGTCCAGTATTTCTCCATGACGTATATCAGTCAGGTGAGCAGTTTGATATTTTGAAGAAAAAGCTGAACGCCCTGGCATGTGGAGTATTTAGTTCTTCTGAAAGGCTTATTGAGTGTTTTACGGTTCTTCCTGTGAACATGCGCTTTATCCTTGAACAAATGCAACTTCAGGGGCAGCATATCCGGATGGAAGGTAGTGTGGGTATCTTTGCATCATGGTTCCGTGATGCAGAGCCAGACGTTGTCACAAATGCCGAGAACATTCATTTCCTGTGGTCTTGCCTCGACGATACCCAGAGAGAGACTGTACTTGATGAGTTGCACGATGTCTTACTTGAAAGACATATTCGTATTGACAGCCGTATTGCGATTATTACCCGTTTTCATAATGAGTTGTCGTTTATTGAACCTGAGAAGGCCGTTGAACGCAGGGCTATTGCGGCGCTGTTTAGCGCTTCTGTTGATAATGTATTATTGTCTCAATGGCTTGACCGTCAGACGTTTTCATTTTCATCATGGTCTCCGGAGGACGCCCGTACGGCAACGAGTTGTATAATGAATAACTCGGAGATTTTTCCTCTCATCTGCAGGAATTCACAGTATATTAAAAACAGAATGTTACCAGAGAAAGCGGACGTTACAGAAGATAGTGATACGTTTCCGGACTGAGTTCGTTCTTTAAATCCTATACCTGAAGACCACAGCGGTGGTCTTTGGGAGTTTTTTTATTGCCTGATATACATTAAGCATGTTATATCTTGCTAAGAAATAATCATTCAGGGATTAATCATAACTACTGAAGTTATGTTGTGTTCTTTTCTTTTAAAAATAAATTATTCAGATTTATTTTCTATTGATTTAATGAGGTAGGGAATGACAGAAAGTGCTTTGCTTTTGCGAGAGGCATTTAATGAATCGGTTAACTATATGACATGGTCTTTTTATTCACTGATAACTGCTTACGTTTCGATGGCTTTTTATGATAGAGTTGAGGTTAAGACCCGAATAAATAATTATCTGAATAAGTTACTTTTCGTGATTGCTATGTCCGTTTTTATCCCAAATATGTACTTTGTTTCAATGGTGTTCAGTCAGAAGTTAGGCACCGCAGCTGGCGTTGCGTCATTCATTATTGGGCTACTTTTCATGATGTTAAACTCGGCGCCTGTAATTACTGGTATCGTACAGCAGCGCAAAGATTGAGTTTTATGAGTATAGTCAGTTGGGTTTTCATCTGTTTTATCAGACTTAGAAAAATGAAATCTTTCAATTCATTGATTTTAAACGCAAAAAAATTTCTAAATGATCAGAATTATAGGGTGCTCGCTCTGCTCTATTACCGAGCACGAGGGCCGTATCATCCAGAGCCGCTCTGAAGATTCGATCATCAACGAGATCGAAGCGATTCGCGACTCGGTACCGGGCTTTACCGGCGTGATCTCCGATCTTGGCGGCCCAACCGCGAACATGTACATGCTGCGCTGCAAGTCACCGCGCGCGGAGCAAACCTGCCGCCGTCTCTCCTGCGTCTATCCGAGCATTTGCGAGCACATGGACACCAACCACGAGCCGACGATCAACCTCTACCGCCGCGCGCGCGATCTGAAGGGCATCAAGAAGATCCTCATCGCATCCGGGGTACGTTACGACATCGCGGTGGAAGATCCGCGCTACATCAAAGAGCTGGCGACCCACCACGTTGGCGGCTATCTGAAGATTGCGCCGGAGCACACCGAGGAAGGCCCGCTGTCGAAAATGATGAAGCCGGGTATGGGGAGCTATGACCGCTTCAAAGAGCTGTTCGACACCTACTCGAAGCAGGCGGGCAAAGAGCAATATCTGATCCCGTACTTCATCTCCGCTCACCCGGGCACGCGCGATGAGGACATGGTGAACCTGGCGCTGTGGCTGAAGCAGCGTCGCTTCCGTCTGGATCAGGTGCAGAACTTCTATCCGTCACCGCTCGCCAACTCGACGACCATGTATTACACCGGCAAGAACCCGCTGAGTAAGATTGGCTACAAGAGTGAAGAGGTGGTGGTGCCGAAAGGGGACAAACAGCGTCGTCTGCACAAGGCGCTGCTGCGCTATCACGATCCGAAAAACTGGCCGCTGATCCGCCAGGCGCTGGAAGAGATGGGTAAAAAACACCTGATCGGCTCGCGCCGCGACTGCCTGGTGCCGGCCCCGACGCTGGAAGAGATGCGCGAAGCGCGCCGCCAGAACCGCAATACGCGCCCGGCGCTGACCAAGCACACGCCGATAGTGCACCAGCGTTCGAACGGTAATTCAAGCGTGAAGAAGCCCGTGAAGCGCAAAGCGTAAATAAAAACCCCCGGCAAGCCGGGGGTTTTTATCCAGACGCGTAGGCCGGGTAAGGCGAAGCCGCCACCCGGCTTTTTTACGCGCTTACCCGCCAAACTGGTCCGGGTCCGGCCCAAGCCGCTTGCCCTTGTCCAGCTTCGCAATCTCACCCAGCTCATCTTTGTCCAGCCGGAAATCCCAGACGTCGAAGTTCTCGGCGATACGCGATGGCGTGACCGATTTCGGAATGACGACCAGGCCGTTGTCCAGATGCCAGCGAATGACGATCTGCGCCGGGGTTTTACCGTATTTATCCGCCAGCTCGCGGATAATTTTCTGATCGAATACCCCTTCACCACCCTGAGCCAGCGGGCTCCAGGATTCGGTCTGAATCTTATGCGTGGCGTTCCAGGCGTGAAGCTGACGCTGCTGCATCAGCGGGTGCAGCTCGATCTGGTTAATGACGGGCGCGACGCCGGTCTCGTCAATCAGCCGCTGCAGGTGATGCACCTGGAAGTTACAGACGCCGATGCTTTTCACCAGCCCCTCTTTTTGCAGCGCAATCATCCCTTTCCAGGCATCCACATAATAGTCGATAGCCGGAACCGGCCAGTGCATCAGATACAGGTCGACGAAGTCGAGCTGGAGTTTTTCCAGGCTCTCCTGCAGGGCTTCGCGGGGGCGCTTTTGATCGTCATTCCACAGCTTCGTGGTGATGAATAGCTCATCGCGAGGGACACCGGCGCTGGTCAGTGCCTTACCCACGCCGTCCTCGTTTTTGTAGGCGGCAGCGGTATCAATTGACCGGTAGCCGACTTCCAGGGCTTTATGAATGGCGGAGACGACCTCGTCGTTACCGGCTTTCCATACACCTAGCCCCAGCTGGGGCATCACGTTGCCGTCCTGCAGCTTGATTACGGTTTGGTTTGCCATTTTTCCTCCTTCAGGTGCGCATCGCCGGAGGGGAACTCCGGCGATGGGGTGTGCATTAAGTCTGGACGAAATGTCAAAAAACGAAAGGCAAGGGGCAAAAAGGCTTAGCGTGCCGCCTCGTAAATACGACGGCTAACGTCCAGCGTAATGTCGCCGTGTTCGCCCAGCTGGGTCATGCCGTGCTCTTCAAGTTTCGCCAGCAGAGCAGGGATGGAGCTGCCGTCCAGACCGTAGCCAGACAGACGCGTTGGCACGCCCAGGCTTTCAAAGAAGCTGCGCGTCGCTTCGATAGCCGCGTCAATACGCGCGTCGTCAGAACCCTCGGTGATATTCCACACGCGCTCGGCGTACTGCAGCAGCTTGGCGCGTTTGGTATCCCGTTTTTCGTTCCACAGCGCAGGCAGAACGACCGCCAGCGTCTGGGCGTGATCCAGACCGTGCATCGCCGTCAGCTCGTGGCCCAGCATGTGGGTCGCCCAGTCCTGCGGCACGCCAGCACCGATCAGGCCGTTCAGCGCCTGCGTCGCGGCCCACATGACGTTGGCGCGAACGTCATAATTTTCAGGCTCTTTCAGCGCTTTCGGACCTTCTTCGATCAGCGTCAGCAGAATGCCTTCCGCGAAGCGATCCTGAATTTTGGCATTTACCGGGTAGGTTACGTACTGCTCAACGGTATGAACAAAGGCATCGACCACGCCGTTCGCCACCTGACGCGCAGGGAGAGTGTAGGTATAAACCGGATCCAGGACCGCGAAGACCGGCTGAACGTGTTCGTTCATGAAGGCCTGCTTATCGCCGGTGGTTTTGCGGGAGATCACCGCGCCCTTGTTGGATTCAGAACCGGTCGCTGGCAGGGTCAGCACGGAGCCCATCGGGATAGCGCTTTTGATGTCGCTGCCGCGGGTTTCCAGAATGTGCCACGGATCGATGCCGTCAGCGTAGTGCGCTGCCGCCGCGATGAATTTGGTGCCGTCCAGCACGGAACCGCCGCCGACCGCCAGCAGGAAGGTGATGCTGTCTTCGCGGGCGATTTTCACCGCGTTCATCAGCGTTTCGTAGGACGGGTTTGGCTCAATGCCGCCGAACTCGCGCACGTCCAGACCGTCCAGCGCGCGGTAAACCTGATCCAGCACGCCGGTTTTTTTCACGCTGCCGCCACCGTAGGTGATCAGCACGCGGGCGTCAGCAGGGATCTGCGCGCGCAGGTCAGCGATAGCGTCTTTACCAAACAGAATGCGGGTTGGGGTGTGGAGATTAAAGTTGTTCATTGCTCGTTCCCTTTAGTGGGTGAAAAACCGTGGCGGCACTGATGGCGACCTGATGCTGCACATTGTGGCGCTCCGGGGCTATGCTCTCAATGCACATTCCTGCCGATGTCTTGCCCATTTCTACAGAGCGCTGGAGAAAGCGCGGAAAAGCACGCACACTGTCAACGTCAAAAATCGTATCCGGAGTAACGCAAGATGAACCGTGAGGCTATCTGCCAGCAGCTCACTGCGCAGATTAAGAGATTGATAGATAATGAAAATGGTGCTGGCGATCTGCTGCCGGACATTCGCCTGCTCTACGGCACGCAGCCCGGGACGCGCACGCCGGTCATGTACCAGCCGGGCATCGTTTTTCTCTTCTCGGGCCATAAAATTGGCTATATCAACGAGCGCGTGTTTCGCTACGACACCAATGAATATCTGCTCCTGACAGTACCTTTACCCTTTGAATGTGAAACTTTCGCGACAGAGGCCGTTCCGCTGGCGGGGATTCGCGTAAATGTGGACATCCTCCAGCTGCAGGAGCTGCTGATGGAGATTGGCGAAGATGAGCTCTTCCAGCCGTCGATGGCGTCGAGCGGAATCAACTCGGCGACGCTGTCGGAAGAGATCCTCTGCGCCATTGAGCGTCTGCTGGACGTGATGGAGAGGCCGCTGGACGCCCGCATTCTGGGCAAGCAGATTATCCGCGAAATTCTCTACCACGTGCTGCTGGGTCCGGGCGGTGGGGCGCTGCTCGCCCTGGTGAGCCGTCAGACCCACTTCAGCCTGATAAGCCGCGTGCTTAAGCGTATCGAAAGCCAGTACACGGAAAACCTCAGCGTTGACCAGCTGGCGGCGGAGGCGAACATGAGCGTCTCGGCGTTTCACCACAATTTTAAGTCGGTGACCAGCACCTCGCCGCTGCAGTACCTCAAAACCTACCGGCTGCACAAGGCGCGGATGCTGATGATCCACGACGGCATGAAGGCCAGCGCGGCGGCGATGCGGGTGGGCTACGAAAGTGCCTCGCAGTTCAGTAGGGAGTTTAAGCGCTATTTCGGCGTCACGCCGGGAGAAGATGCGTCACGTATCAGAACGATGCAGGGAGTCTGACGGGGAACGTAGGCCGGGTAAGGCGTAGCCGCCACCCGGCAATTTTTAATCACGCGCTGCAGTACTTCTTCTTAATCACCACCGCGATGGTTCCCACCAGGCCTGCCACCAGCAGGAACATCGGCAGCACCATCAGGAAGGTCATCACCTGATCTTCGTGGTGTTTCACAAAGGGGATCATATTCAGCGCGTAGCCGAGCGTTGTCACCACGCCAACCCACAGCAGGGCGCTCAGCCAGTTGAAGAACTGGAAGCGGCGGTTCGACAGGCCGGAAATGCCCGCCATCGTCGGCAGAAGGGTGCGAACGAACGCGAGGAAACGCCCCGCCAGCAGTGCCAGCAGGCCGTGCCGGTCGAACATACAGGTCGCACGCTGATGATATTTATGCGGTAACTGCGCCAGCCAGCCCTTTACGACGCGAGTATTCCCCAGCCAGCGGCCCTGCAGATAGCTCAGCCAGCAGCCCAGGCTGGCGGCAGAGGTGAGGATAACCATCGTGGGCGTGAAGTCCATGACGCCTTTCCCGATTAACGCCCCGGCAAGCAAAAGCAGGCTGTCACCGGGTAAAAAAGAGGCTGGCAGTAATCCATTTTCCAGAAACAGCGTTGCGAACATCACGAGATAAACGATACCGACGACGTGAGGATCCGCCAGCGCGGCAAAGTCGTGATGCCAGAGCGCCGCGATAATATCTTGAATAACAGCCATGGACTTTCCTGTGGAACAGCAGATATGACCCTATTGTACTCCCTAATTCGCCTGTTGGGTTTGATCCCGGGCGCAACTCATACAGACTTTTCTGCTTGCGGTGTTCACAAAAGCGTCCAGAGAGTACATTTCAGCCTGCACTCTACACGATACGCTCGAACCCTGCTGCTAAATCGGCAATCAAATCGTCAACATTTTCTAAACCGATATGCAGCCGAATCAGGGTGCCGGTAAAGTCCACCTCGCCGCCGGGGCGCAGAGCCGCAACCTGTTCCGGCTGGTTGGGCAGGATCAGGGATTCAAAACCACCCCAGGAGTAGGCCATGCTGAAGAGGGTAAAATTATCCAGATAGCTCGCCAGCTCGTCGTTATTAAGCCGTTTTTTCAGCACGAACGAGAACAGCCCGCTGCTGCCCGTAAAATCACGCTGCCAGAATTCGTGCCCTTTACTGCCCGGTAACGCGGGGTGATTCACGCGCTCAACCTGCGGATGCTGGGCCAGCCACTCCGCCACCTTCAGGCTGCTTTCATGGTGCTGACGCAGGCGAACGCCCAGCGTGCGGAGCCCGCGGCTGGTCATGTAGGCCGTGTCGGCATCCACCATCTGGCCCATCAGATAGGCATTTTCACGCAGCCGATCCCAGCAGCGCGCGTTGGAAACCGCCGTGCCAATCATGCCGTCAGAGTGGCCTATCAGGTATTTCGTCGCCGCCTGAATCGAGATATCAATGTCGAATTCCAGCGCCTTAAAAAGCACGCCCGCCGCCCAGGTGTTGTCGATCATGATGATGGCTTCCGGCGCTTTGCTGCGCACGGCCTTCACGATCGCCGGCACGTCGTGCACTTCCATGGTGAGCGACCCCGGCGATTCCAGGAACACAATGCGCGTGTTTGGCTGAATAAGTTCGGCAATGCCTTCACCAATCAGCGGGTCGAACCAGCCGGTCGTCACGCCGAGCTTGCTGAGGATTTTGGTGCAGAAGTCCTGGCTGGGCTCATAGGCGGTGTTGGTCATCAGGATATGGTCGCCCTGTTCCACAAACGCCAGAATGGTGTTGGCGACCGCCGCCGCCCCGCACGGGAACAGCGCGCAGCCTGCGCCGCCTTCCAGCTCGCACATTGCTTCCTGCAGAGAAAAATGGGTTAGCGTGCCGCGACGGCCATAAAAAAGCCCGCCCTTCGCGCGGTTGCGCGTGGCGTTTCTCTTCTCCTCAACGGTATCAAACACCAGCGAGGAGGCGCGTTGAATCACGCTGTTAACCGATCCCTGCGTATATTTTTTGCTGCGTCCTGCCTGTACCAGCGTGGTATCAAGATGCTTCTTAGTCATGTTCGCTAACCCTGTTTTTATACGTCTGGACGTCCAGACTACCACGATTGCAAAAAACTGCACCCGCAGGCTTATCGAATAAGCAGAAAATATTAGCAAAAAACCGCATAAGAAATTTTTACTGCGTAAGCGCAAGGAAAGTGAGCGAAAATTACGGCACCATGCAAATACTAATGAGAACTACTATCAATTCGACGACGTTTTGATATTATTACGCTCAGATTTTGTGATTTGCGTCCTGGAGATACAGAGTGGGTAATAATTTGATGCAGGCGGATCTCTCCGTTTGGGGCATGTATCAGCATGCTGACATCGTGGTTAAGATTGTGATGATCGGCCTGATTCTGGCGTCCGTTGTCACCTGGGCTATCTTCTTCAGCAAAAGCGCCGAGCTGCTTTCGCAGAAGCGTCGCCTCAAGCGTGAGCAGCAGCAGCTGGCTGAGGCCCGCTCTCTGGATCAGGCTTCAGACATGACCTCATCCTTCCACGCGAAAAGCCTGACGACCCTGCTGGTGAATGAAGCGCAAAACGAGCTGGAACTCTCTGCGGGCAGTGAAGATAACGAAGGCATCAAAGAACGTACCGGTTTCCGTCTGGAACGTCGCGTCGCGGCCGTTGGCCGGCACATGGGACGCGGCAACGGTTATCTGGCAACCATCGGCGCGATCTCACCGTTTGTTGGTCTCTTCGGTACGGTGTGGGGCATCATGAACAGCTTTATCGGTATCGCGCAGACCCAAACCACCAACCTGGCGGTCGTGGCGCCGGGTATCGCAGAAGCGCTGCTGGCGACGGCAATCGGCCTGGTTGCCGCGATTCCGGCGGTGGTTATCTACAACATTTTCGCGCGCATGATTGGCAGCTACAAAGCGACGCTCGGTGACGTTGCCGCGCAGGTTCTGCTGCTGCAGAGCCGCGATCTTGACCTGAACGCCAGCTCGGTTAAGCCGGTGCACGCGGCGTCCAAACTGCGCGTGGGTTGATACTATGGCGATGCGTCTAAACGAAAATCTGGACGATAACGGCGAAATGCATGAGATCAACGTGACGCCGTTTATCGACGTCATGCTGGTTCTGCTGATTATCTTCATGGTTGCCGCGCCGCTGGCGACGGTCGATGTGAAGGTGAATCTGCCTGCCTCATCGAGCCAGCCGCAGCCGCGTCCGGAAAAGCCTATCTATCTTTCCGTGAAAGCGGATAAATCGATGTTCCTGGGCAATGACCCGGTAACGGACGCTTCGGTCATTCCGGCGCTGGATCGGCTTACCGGCGGCAAGAAAGACACCACCGTCTTCTTCCGTGCGGATAAAACCGTTGATTATGAGACCATGATGAAGGTGATGGACACGCTGCATCAGGCGGGGTACCTGAAGATTGGGCTGGTCGGCGAAGAGAAAGCGACCTCGAAGTGATGAAGTGATAAAGAAGCTGGCGAAAGCCGGCTTTTTTTATGCCTGGCGGTTTATGCGTTTTTGGTATCCGTCGGTGCGGTAGAGGGGGTTGCCAGCGCATCTTCATCAAGCGCAACGCAGGTGACGTTAGACGTGCGGTACTCACCGTCTGACAGTTTGCGGGTCAGACGCAGGGTGGCGATTTCTCTGGCAAGCAGATACTGGTAATTGGCCTCGAGGCGACCCAGGAGCTTCTCTTTCAGCTCTGGCCGCTGTTCCATGATGGCGTTCATCACGGCACCGTAAATTTCTTCTTTCACCTGTAGCGGATAAATTTCACGGCGATTCTGCCATTTCAGCCGCACCAGCGTCGCCGGGATCGATACCAGGTCTTGCGTAATACGCGTCATCTCGTCATTTTTTGTGTTTCGCAGCGCGTCGAGATTTTGCTTTAAGATAAATTCATCACTTTTTTTATCATCCAAAGTCAAATAAACGTTGTTATTGTTAATTTCTTTCACGTTAATCTTCCCCCAGGCTATAAAAAATTGGGTTATTTTTTTCGCGCGTAATTAAGTTAAGCCAAATTTCATTGCCCGCCTCGTTAATTTCTTTGGTTTTTTCGGCCAATATTTGACTTAGGGAAGGTGCGAATAAGCAGGTCATTTCTTCCCAAGCTGACTCGCTGATTAAAATTTCGCGGATCTGGGCCGATTTTTTTCCCGCAAACACATCGAATCAGCCTATTTAGGCTATTTTTTCCACCATTTCTGGCGTTATTTCCGGTTTTTACTGAGATCTCTCCCACTGACGTATCATTTGGTCCACCCGAAACAGGTTGGCCAGGGTGAATAACATCGCCAGTTGGTTATCGTTTTTCAGCAGCCCCTTGTATCTGGCTTTCACGAAGCCGAACTGCCGCTTGATGATGCGAAACGGGTGCTCCACCCTGGCACGGATGCTGGCTTTCATGTATTCGATGTTGATGGCCGTTTTGTTCTTGCGCGGATGCTGCTTCAAGGTTTTTACCTTGCCGGGACGCTCGGCGATCAGCCAGTCCACATCCACCTCGGCCAGCTCCTCGCGCTGTGGCGCTCCCTGGTAGCCGGCATCGGCTGAGACAAATTGCTCCTCTCCATGAAGCAGATTACCCAGCTGATTGAGGTCATGCTCGTTGGCCGCGGTGGTGACCAGGCTGTGGGTCAGGCCACTCTTGGCATCGACACCAATGTGGGCCTTCATGCCAAAGTGCCACTGATTGCCTTTCTTGGTCTGATGCATCTCCGGATCGCGTTGCTGCTCTTTGTTCTTGGTCGAGCTGGGTGCCTCAATGATGGTGGCATCCACCAAAGTGCCTTGGGTCATCATGACGCCTGCTTCGGCCAGCCAGCGATTGATGGTCTTGAACAATTGACGGGCCAGTTGATGCTGCTCGA
>NZ_JBJHHG010000019.1:0-110748 GCF_045257065.1 Enterobacter sp. PP-008-ECC_S150
CGGTGGTCCCACCTGACCCCATGCCGAACTCAGAAGTGAAACGCCGTAGCGCCGATGGTAGTGTGGGGTCTCCCCATGTGAGAGTAGGGAACTGCCAGGCATCAAATAAGTGAAGAGGCCATCCGGAAGGATGGCCTTTTTGCGTTTCTGAACCACCGGATTTTGTAGGCCGGGTAAGGCGAAGCCGCCACCCGGCACGTCAGACCGCACCCCACGTCACAATAAAGTCCGCAATTCCCTCCACATCATTTAAGTCCAGCACCGGAACCTCAAGCGGCAATACCACATCACTGGCCACCGCAATGACATGCTCATCCAGCGTTAGCTCACTCATATCATGCCCGGCATCGCTTCTGAACAGCAGGATCTTAGGCACTGCCTCATGCTTAAATCCCTCAATCAGCACCAGATCCAGGGTGGAATGATCCATCCGACTGACCAGATAAGCGAGATCCAGCGGCGCCTCATCCGGCGTTTCTGTCATTAACGCCCAGCGCTGAGGACTTGCTACCATCGTTTGTGCTGCTCCGGCTTTACGCAGCTCATAGCTGTCTTTTCCTGGCGTATCGATATCCATGTTGTGATGACTATGCTTAATCAATCCAGGACGGATACCTCTGGCACAAAGCGCAGGAATGAGCTTTTTCAGCAGCGTGGTTTTCCCGGTCCCACTCCAGGCGGATATGGCTACAACAGGTATCATCTTTTCTCCTGCATCAGCAGCAAATCTTCACGCGTATTCACGTTCACAAAGGCTGATTTCACATCGCTAAAATCAACGGAATGGCCGCCAGACTCACGCATGAATACCATTACCCTGCGCTCGCCCGCAGCCAGATAGCGCTGCAGGGCAGGCGCTAGCGATCGGTGCATCAATGCGATAGCAGGATGGTCGCGCTCGCCGTCATGTGCCCAAACCACAGGAGCCGTACCATGACGCAGTAACAAACGCTCGACAAGACAGGATGGAATAAACGGGGTATCACAGGGGCAGAAGATAAACCACTCACCATCAGACTGTTGCATGACCGAAAGCATACCGGCCAGCGGTCCCGGATAATCCTCAAGAATATCCTGATAAACGGCGTACCCGCTTTGCCGGTAAGTGTCGAGATGCCGGTTAGCGCTAATGACCATTGTCGATACCTGGCCTGCGAGCGTATCGGCGACATGCTGCCACAAGGGTTTGCCATTAAGAAGCTGAAGCCCCTTATCTTTTCCCCCCATTCGCGTCGCTCTGCCACCTGCCAGAACGACCCCAATGATTTCCTGGCTAAGATTCACGAATATCGCCTCTTTTATTGTGGGATTGACCCTGCTAACGTGTCACTCTAAATGAAAGGAGCACCACCATGAAATGTAAACGTCTGAATGAAGTTATTGAACTCCTCCAGCCCGCCTGGCAAAAAGAGCCAGAGCTTAATCTGATGCAATTTTTACAGAAACTGGCGAAAGAGTCAGGTTTTGACGGCGATCTGGCAGACCTTTCTGACGACATCCTGATCTACCACCTTAAAATGCGCGACTCCGCCAAAGATGCTGTTATTCCTGGTATTCAGAAAGATTATGAGGAAGATTTTAAGACCGCACTATTGCGCGCCCGAGGCGTAATTAAAGAGTAAAAGCTTGTAAGCGGCGGCACCGAAATCGCCACAAGATGATATCCTGAATCATTCGTATAATTTCCGGATGATCGGATGAACGACCAGGCTTTTACTTTCCAGACCTTACACCCGGACACCATTATGGATGCCCTGTTTGAACAGGGTATTCGGGTGGACTCCGGGCTTACACCGTTAAACAGCTACGAAAACCGCGTCTATCAATTTCAGGACGAGGATCGTCAGCGCTTCGTCGTAAAGTTTTATCGTCCAGAACGCTGGTCCGCAGAACAAATTCAGGAAGAGCATCAGTTCGCTCACGATCTGCTGGATGATGATGTCCCCGTTGCCGCCCCGCTAAAATTCAATAATCAAACGCTCCTGACGCATGAAGGGTTTTACTACGCGGTCTTCCCGAGCCTGGGTGGTCGCCAGTTTGAAGCGGATAATATCGATCAGATGGAGTGGGTTGCCCGCTATCTTGGGCGTATACACCAGACGGGACGCAAAAAAGCGTTTATTGCCCGCCCGACTATCGGGATTCAGGAATACCTTACGGAACCGCGCGAAATATTCGCAGCGTCTGCAATGATCCCCTCTGCGCTCAAGGATGATTTCCTCAGCGCTACCGACAAGCTTATTGCTGCAGTGAAAACCTGCTGGCGCGATGATATTTCCCTCCTGCGCCTGCATGGCGATTGTCACGCCGGGAATATTCTCTGGCGTGATGGCCCGCTGTTTGTCGATCTCGATGATGCGCGTATGGGGCCAGCGGTTCAGGATCTGTGGATGCTGCTCAACGGTGACAAAGCCGAGCAACGCATGCAGCTTGAAACCATTATTGAAGCATATGAAGAATTTAGCCCGTTTAATTCAGACGAAATTGCCCTGATTGAGCCTTTACGTGCGATGCGTTTTGTTTATTATCTCGCATGGTTAATCAGGCGTTGGGACGATCCCGCATTTCCCCGGAATTTCCCGTGGCTTACCGGAGAGGATTACTGGCGCAGCCAGATATCTACATTTACTGAGCAGGTCAAGGTTCTTCAGGAACCCCCTCTGCAATTAACGCCGATGTATTAATTGGACACACCCAGGAGAGAGTTAATTATGAAAAAAATTTGGCTGGCGCTGGCAGGTATGATTCTGGCATTTAGCGCTTCTGCTGCGCAGTTTACCGACGGCAAGCAGTTCATCACGCTGGAAAAACCGGTCGCTGGCGAGCCACAGGTGCTGGAGTTCTTCTCGTTCTATTGCCCACACTGCTATCAGTTCGAGCAGGTTCTGCATGTGTCTGACAACGTGAAGAAAAAGCTGCCGGAAGGCACCAAAATGACCAAGTACCACGTCGAGTTCCTGGGCCCGTTGGGTAAAGATCTGACCCAGGCCTGGGCGGTTGCCATGGCACTGGGCGTGGAAGATAAGATCACTGCGCCAATGTTTGAAGCCGTACAGAAAACCCAGACCGTTCAGACCACTGCGGATATCCGTAAAGTGTTCGTTGACGCTGGCGTGAAAGGTGAAGATTATGACGCAGCGTGGAACAGCTTCGTGGTGAAATCCCTGGTGGCTCAGCAGGAAAAAGCGGCTGCTGACCTCCAGCTTCAGGGCGTTCCGGCGATGTTTGTTAACGGCAAGTACCAGCTGAACATGCAGGGTATGGACACCAGCAGCATGGATATCTTCGTGCAGCAGTATGCTGATACCGTGAAATACCTGGTTGAGAAAAAGTAATTTCGTTGATGTACAAACGCCGGTCACTGACCGGCGTTTTTGTATGAAGATTTTATATTGTCTATCCGTTCGTCTTTCTCTTTCCAGAGCGTATTAAGCCACTGCTGGAAACGACGTTTGAAGTTCTTATCGTTTACGTAATCACCGTGCAGTTCAGCGTCAATCGGGACCAGATCGACGTGCACGACGATGCGCGTCAGTTTACCGCTGAGCATATCGAAGAACGGCGTCTTATCGTTTTCCGGATAGCAGAGCGTGACGTTAAGAAGCTTATCGAACTGTGCACCCAGCACGTTAAGCGCCATCGCAATCCCCGCCGCCTTTGGCGGCAACAGATGCTGATAAGGAGAGCGAGTTTGCTGACGCTTCTCTTCCGTAAACCGGGAGCCTTCAACAAAGTTCACGATGGTCGTTGGATGCGCGCGAAACTTTTCACAGGAACGGCGCGTGGTCTCTACATCCTTACCGCGACGTTCAGGATGACGAATCAAATAGCTGCGCGAATAGCGTTTCATAAACGGCATATCGAGCGCCCAGCAGGCCAGCCCGATAAAAGGCACCCAGGCGAGCTGCTGTTTCAGGAAGTATTTGTTCATCGGGATATGTTTGCGAAACAGCACGCATAACACCACGATGTCGGCCCAGCTGTGGTGATTGCAGATTAGCAGGTACCAGTTCTTTTTGTTAAGGCGCTCCAGCCCTTTCACATCCCACTTCAGGTGCGGGTTAAGGCACAACAGGATCGCCAGTCCTTCGCACCAGCAATACATCATGAAATTACAAAATGCGGACACGGCTCGCCACACCACGGGGACAGGCAGCAGCAGTTTAATTATTCCGGCGAGAATGATCGGCACAGAGCAGGCGACAGTCACCAGGATAGTTAAAATGATGCTTAACGGTAATGTTATTGCAGCGAGCAATCTCGACATGATGAGCTTTTTCAGGTAGTTAGCTGTAAGTGGGCGGCCGACCAGGCGACGCTGGGCGCTGATTTTACCAGAAAACAGGCAAATGAATGGCGCTTTCACGTGATGTTTTGGCCGCTTTTACCCCACCGCAGAAGATTTCTCTGTCATTGCGCGCTTATCAAGGCTTATATCCACATAGACTAAATTGCCATCAGTTGGCCATATAGATACTATCAGATGGCATAACAGCATGATAATTAAGATCTAAAAATTAGCTCGTATGTGTTTTTTACGTCTGTTATTCATCTGAAGTGAAAATATACACAAACTTATCCACAGTTTGATTTTTGCGAGCGATCCTCACGATCGCAAAATCTTTTCCTGTATCAGGCGCTAATACCTGATGTTTTCATCCTTCTGTGGCATCCTTTACCCATAAATTGATTAAAGGCACGGACATTATGGTTCAGATCCCAGAAAACCCTCTTATTCTCGTCGATGGCTCTTCTTACCTGTATCGGGCATATCATGCGTTTCCTCCTCTGACCAATAGCGCAGGGGAACCGACCGGCGCAATGTACGGCGTGCTGAATATGCTGCGCAGCCTGATCCTTCAGTATCAGCCAAGCCATGCGGCAGTCGTTTTTGATGCAAAAGGCAAAACGTTCCGCGACGAGCTGTTCGAGCATTACAAATCCCACCGTCCGCCAATGCCTGACGATCTGCGCGCGCAGATTGAGCCGCTGCATGCCATGGTAAAAGCGATGGGGCTGCCGCTGCTGGCGGTCTCTGGCGTTGAAGCGGATGACGTCATCGGCACGCTGGCGCGTGAAGCAGAAAAAATGGGTCGTCCCGTGCTGATCAGCACCGGTGATAAAGATATGGCGCAGCTGGTAACGCCCGGTATCACCCTGATTAACACCATGACCAACACCATTCTGGGGCCGGAAGAGGTCGTCGCTAAGTATGGCGTGCCGCCTGAACTGATTATCGACTTCCTCGCATTGATGGGCGACTCTTCGGATAACATTCCGGGTGTACCTGGCGTTGGTGAAAAAACCGCGCAGGCGCTGCTTCAGGGGCTGGGCGGACTGGATACGCTCTACGCAGAATCAGACAAAATTGCCGGGCTCTCCTTCCGTGGCGCAAAAACCATGGCCGGAAAACTCATTGATAACAAAGAGGTGGCTTATCTCTCCTATCAGCTGGCCACCATCAAAACCGATGTCGAACTGGAGCTGGGCTGTGAGCAGCTGGAAGTGCAGCAGCCTTCCGCGGACGATCTGCTGACCCTGTTTAAAAAATACGAATTTAAGCGCTGGATCACCGACGTGGAAGCCGGGAAGTGGCTACAGGCAAAAGGAGCGAAACCGGCAGCAAAGCCACAGGAATCGATTGTCGCTGATGCAGAAGCGCTGGTGGAGGAAGAAGAGGCCGTTACGCTCTCTTTCGACAACTACGAAACCCTTCTTGAAGAGTCGCAGCTGGTCGCCTGGATCGAGAAGCTGAAAAAGGCGCCGGTCTTTGCCTTTGATACCGAAACGGACAGTCTTGATAACATCTCTGCCAATATGGTTGGCCTCTCGTTTGCGACAGAGCCGGGTATGGCTGCCTACGTTCCCGTGGCGCACGATTACCTGGACGCGCCGGAGCAGATGTCCCGTGAACGCGTGCTTGAGCTGCTGAAGCCGATCCTGGAAGACGAAAAGGCGCTCAAGGTGGGGCAAAACCTCAAGTACGACCGCGGTATTCTGCAAAACTACGGCATTGAACTGCGCGGGATCGCCTTCGACACCATGCTCGAATCCTACATTCTGGACAGCGTCGCGGGTCGCCATGATATGGATTCCTTATCTGACCGCTGGCTCAAGCACAAAACCATCACCTTTGAAGAGATTGCAGGTAAAGGGAAAAATCAGCTCACCTTTAACCAGATTGCTCTTGAAGAGGCGGGACGCTACGCGGCGGAAGACGCCGACGTCACGCTGCAGCTGCACCTGAAGATGTGGCCAAAACTGCAGAAGCAGGAGGGGCCGCTGAACGTGTTCCAGCATGTCGAGATGCCGCTGGTACCGGTGCTGTCCCGCATTGAACGCAACGGCGTGAAAATCGACCCAACGGTGCTGCATAACCACTCTGGGGAGCTGGCGCAGCGTCTGACCGAGCTTGAGCAAAAGGCGCACGAGCTGGCAGGCGAGCCGTTTAACCTCTCTTCGCCGAAGCAGCTGCAAACCATTCTGTTTGAAAAGCAGGGCATCAAGCCGCTGAAGAAAACCCCTGGCGGCGCGCCGTCAACGTCTGAAGAGGTGCTGGAAGAGCTGGCGCTGGATTACCCGCTGCCGAAAGTGATTCTGCAGTACCGTGGTCTCGCGAAGCTGAAGTCGACCTATACCGACAAGCTCCCGCTGATGATCAACCCGAAAACGGGTCGCGTGCACACGTCGTATCACCAGGCTGTCGCGGCGACCGGTCGTCTCTCGTCAACGGACCCTAACCTGCAGAACATCCCGGTACGCAATGAAGAAGGCCGCCGCATTCGCCAGGCTTTCATTGCGCCGGAGGATTACCTGATTGTCTCGGCGGACTACTCGCAAATCGAACTGCGCATTATGGCGCATCTGTCCCGCGACAAAGGCCTGCTGACCGCGTTTGCCGAAGGGAAGGATATCCACCGCGCAACCGCGGCGGAAGTCTTTGGCTTGCCGCTGGACAGCGTGACCAACGAACAGCGCCGCAGCGCTAAGGCGATCAACTTCGGTCTGATTTACGGCATGAGTGCATTTGGTCTTTCGCGCCAGCTCAACATTCCGCGTAAAGAGTCGCAGAAGTACATGGATCTCTACTTCGAGCGCTATCCGGGCGTGCTGGAATACATGGAGCGCACCCGCGCGCAGGCGAAGGAAAAAGGTTACGTCGAAACGCTGGATGGCCGCCGTCTCTACTTACCGGACATCAAATCCAGCAACGCGGCGCGCCGCGCTGGCGCAGAGCGTGCGGCGATTAACGCCCCGATGCAGGGTACCGCGGCGGACATCATTAAGCGTGCAATGATCGCCGTCGATGCCTGGCTGGAAAAAGAGAAGCCTCGCGTGAAAATGATCATGCAGGTACACGATGAACTGGTGTTTGAAGTGCACAAAGACGACCTCGACGCCGTGTCGAAGAAGATCCACGAACTGATGGAAAGCAGCATGACGCTTGACGTGCCGTTGCTGGTGGAAGTCGGAAGTGGTGAGAACTGGGATCAGGCTCACTAACGGTTCTTCGCATAACGCGCTTTTTATGTAAGTTTGCAACATAAGAAGGCGCGTTTTGTGACGATCATTAGAATTCCCTATGTAAAGAATGAAAAAAAACTACAAAAAGTGCTTTTTCTGCAGCACAAAAAGGGGTAGAGTTATCGGCGTAGGGTACAGAGGTAAGATGTTCTATCTTTCAGACCTTTTACTTCACGTAATCGGATTTGGCTGAATATTTTAGCCGCCCCAGTCAGTAATGACTGGGGCGTTTTTTATTGCGGCAAAGAAAATTCAGGCAAAAAAAACGCGGCCATCGCCGCGCTCGGTATTACTCTTCTTCCGCTTCCGTCGCGGGTTCCAGCTCGCTAAACCAGGTGTCGAGCTTCTGACGCAGCTTGTCCACGCCCTGCTTTTTCAGCGAGGAGAACGGCTCAACCTGTACATCACCGTTGAACGCCAGCACCGCTTCGCGAACCATATTCACCTGCGCTTTACGCGCGCCGCTTGCCAGCTTATCGGCTTTTGTCAGCAGCACCAGCACGGCGATATCGCTCGCTACTGCCCAGTCGATCATCTGCTGATCCAGATCTTTAAGGGGATGGCGAATGTCCATCAGCACGACCAGACCTTTCAGGCACAGACGTTTTTCCAGGTATTCACCCAGCGCCCGCTGCCACTTGATTTTCATCTCTTCCGGTACCTGCGCGTAACCGTATCCCGGTAAGTCGACCAGGCGTTTGCCCTCTGCGACTTCAAACAGGTTGATCAGCTGGGTACGGCCAGGTGTTTTTGAGGTACGCGCCAGGCTTTTCTGATTGGTCAGCGTATTCAGGGCGCTGGATTTCCCCGCGTTGGAGCGGCCAGCAAAGGCCACTTCTATACCGGTATCAGAAGGAAGGTGGCGAATATCGGGCGCACTGGTGACAAAATGCGTCTGTTGGTAGTTCCAGGTAGTCACGTGGTCGTCTCCAAAATCGTAATCTGAAGGGGATTATACCCGAATGCAGGCAAAAGGCTTTTCTGATTACTCTGCCCTGTAGGTGAATGCCCCTGCCGGTGTGAGACATCGGCCAGTGATGCTATGGGAGATTTAAGAGAATTCGCAGGCGTCAAAAAAGCCAAACTGTTTTAAATCATAAGTTTATTTCCAGGTAATTGTCTGAAAATCCCTTTTTGTACCGTTTCGTTGCTTGTTAGTTTAATGGAACAAGGTAAAGTGTGCGTCAGGGCGAGGAAGCCAACAGGATATCGACTTAAGGATTAGGGTCAGGAGCGCCAGGAGGCGAAGACGCAGGATTGTCAGGATGACCAGCGCCTGGAGGCGTTTAAGCAGGAAATGGAACCGTATCACGGACGGTATTAGCCAAGGGATAAACAGGGTTTGTTGTTGGCAAACACGGAATGTCTGGCCCGCTAAGGGTTGTGAGTCAGGAAAAAAGGCGACAGATTGCTCTGTCGCCTTTTTTCTTTGCTTGCTTTCTGCTAGATTTCGCCGCAATTCTATACTGAAGAAAACGACTTAAAGATAAAACATCATGAAAAAACCAACCTCCGCTGCGGGCGCGAAACGCCCTGCAAAAGCACGCCGCAAAACGCGCGAAGAACTGAACCAGGAAGCGCGCGATCGCAAACGCGACAAAAAACATCGCGGTCATGCTGCGGGTAGCCGTGCCAACGGTGGTGGTGCAGCGGGTGCTTCTGCAAAAGGCAAACAGCAGAAAGACCCTCGTATCGGCAGTAAAACTCCCATTCCACTGGGCGTGACAGACACCCCGGTCACTAAGCAGCACAAACCAAAGAGCGAGAAACCTATGCTTTCACCGCAGGCTGAGCTGGATTTGCTGGAGAACGATGAGCGCCTGGACGCGCTGCTGGAACGTCTTGAAGAGGGTGAAACCCTGACCGCGGAAGAGCAGTCATGGGTGGATGCAAAACTGGACCGCATTGATGAGCTGATGCAGAAGCTGGGCCTGTCTTACGACGATGACGAAGATGAAGAAGAAGACGAAAAGCAGGAAGATATGATGCGTCTTCTGAAGGGTGGAAACTAACATTTGCACCCGGCAGGCACGATAGTCCTGCTTATAACCCTTCCGGTTATATGTTATCTGGTGTGGTTATTCGTTAAACTACGGCGGTTGTCGCGGCGACAGAAGTGGCTGCGCACCCGAATGATGGCCCGCAACGGGGCCAGAACGGGCCGCCGTATACGAACGCGACACCAACGGAAGGAGTGAGCATGTCAGCACCAACTATCGACTGGGATTTGGCCCTAATCCAGAAATATAACTATTCTGGGCCGCGCTATACGTCATACCCCACCGCGCTGGAGTTCTCCGATGCCTTCGGCGAGGGGGATTTTCAGCAGGCCGTCGCGCGCTATCCTGAGCGTCCGCTGTCCCTCTACGTCCATATTCCGTTCTGCCACAAGCTTTGCTACTTCTGCGGCTGCAATAAAATCGTTACCCGTCAGCAGCATAAAGCCGACCAGTATCTCGATGCGCTCGAGCAGGAAATTGTGCATCGCGCACCGCTCTTTAAGGGCCGTCACGTCAGCCAGCTTCACTGGGGAGGCGGTACGCCAACCTATCTGAACAAAGCGCAAATAAGCCGTCTGATGGCCCTGCTGCGCGGCAATTTCAGCTTTAACGCCGACGCTGAAATCTCGATCGAAGTCGATCCGCGTGAAATCGAGCTGGATGTACTGGATCACTTACGCGCCGAAGGCTTCAACCGCCTGAGCATGGGCGTGCAGGATTTCAATAAAGAGGTTCAGCGTCTGGTGAACCGCGAGCAGGACGAAGAATTTATCTTTGCCTTACTCAACCATGCGCGTGAGATTGGCTTCACCTCAACCAATATTGACCTGATTTACGGCCTGCCAAAGCAAACGCCGGAAAGCTTCGCCTTCACGCTCAAGCGCGTGGCCGAACTCAACCCGGACCGCCTGAGCGTCTTTAACTACGCGCATCTGCCGACGCTCTTCGCCGCCCAGCGCAAAATCAAAGATGCGGATCTGCCTTCAGCCCAGCAGAAGCTGGATATCCTCCAGGAAACCATCACCTCGCTGACCGAGACCGGGTATCAGTTTATCGGTATGGATCACTTTGCTCGTCCGGATGACGAGCTGGCGATTGCGCAGCGCGAAGGGGTCCTGCACCGTAACTTCCAGGGCTACACCACCCAGGGCGATACCGATTTGCTGGGGATGGGCGTCTCCGCCATCAGCATGATCGGCGACTGCTACGCGCAGAACCAGAAAGAGCTGAAGCTGTACTATCAGCAGGTTGATGAAACGGGTAACGCCCTGTGGCGCGGCATTGCGCTCACGCGCGACGACTGCATCCGTCGCGATGTCATTAAAGCGCTTATCTGCAACTTCCGTCTCGATTTCGGTGACATTGAGTCGCATTGGGATCTGCACTTTAGCGATTACTTTGCGGAAGACCTGAAGCTGATTGCGCCGCTGGCGAAAGACGGGCTGGTGGAGGTGTCGGATAGCACGATTGAGGTAACGTCGAAAGGGCGTCTGTTGATCCGCAATATCTGCATGTGCTTTGACGCCTATCTGCGCCAGAAAGCGCGTTTGCAGCAGTTCTCGCGGGTGATTTAAACCGCATTGCCGGGTGGCGGCTTCGCCTTACCCGGCCTACGAAAATGCGATATGTAGGCCGGGTAAGCGAAGCGCCACCCGGCTTTTCATTAACAGCTCGCTAGCTAAACAGCCCAACCAGCGCCGCACACAGCACTGCCGCAACGGCGGTTTGTGGCGTGTGGCTTTCAGCGGCTCCGCTAGAGAGCATATTCACGATTGTTTCTAGCATGATGTTCACCCCCAATTTCCGGGCACGATCATACAAAACTCGGCGGAACAGTAAAGCGCAAAATAACGGCAATTTGCGCTCAATTTATAACCTTTACACGGCGGTGTAAAATTACTCCATTCCCAGCTCTTTCAGCTTGCGCGTCAGGGTATTACGTCCCCATCCCAGCAGGCGAGCGGCTTCCTGCTTATGACCCTGCGTATGACGCAGCGCGGTAGTTAATAGCGTACGCTCCATCTCTGGCTGAGCCTCAGACAGCAGGTTTTGATGACCGGAACGCAGCGCGCGGTCGGCCCACTGCGCCAGCAGCGTCGCCCAGCTGTCCGGCAGCGCGTGGCCGGTACTGCTTTCAGGCGCGGTCGCTTCAAACAGCTCGGCCGGTAAATCCTGAATCAGCACTTCCTGCCCGGCGGCCATCACCGTTAACCAGCGGCAGGTGTTTTCCAGCTGACGCACGTTGCCCGGCCACGCCAGGCGCGTCAGGGCGGCATCGGTTTCCGGGTGAAGCTGTTTGGCCTCCACGCCCAGCTCGCGGGCGGCTACCTGGAGGAAATGGCGCGCCAGGCGGGGAATATCTTCCCGGCGCTCACGCAGCGGCGGCAGATGAACGCGGATGACGTTGAGACGGTGGAATAAATCCTCGCGGAATTTGCCTTCCTGCACGCGCTGCTCCAGGTTCTGGTGGGTCGCGGCGATAATGCGCACGTCCACTTTCACCGGCGCGTATCCCCCCACGCGATAAAACTGCCCGTCGGCCAGCACGCGCAGCAGGCGGGTCTGAACATCCAGCGGCATATCGCCGATCTCGTCCAGGAACAGCGTACCACCGTCAGCCTGTTCAAAGCGCCCCTGGCGAATGGTGTTCGCGCCGGTGAACGCCCCTTTCTCATGGCCGAACAGCTCGGACTCAATTAAATCCTTCGGGATCGCCGCCATATTCAGGGCGATGAACGGCGCTTTTGCTCGCGGACTGTGGCGGTGCAGGGCATGCGCCACAAGCTCTTTACCGGTTCCTGATTCACCGTTAATCAGCACGCTTATAGACGAGCGGGACAGGCGGCCGATAATGCGAAACACGTCCTGCATCGCCGGCGCTTCGCCGATGATGTCGGTTGTTGGCCCAAAATCGGGCGCGTGGCGCGGCTGTTGCTGCTCCTGATAATGGCTAATCGCGCGCTCAACCAGCGCCACCGCCTCGTCGATATCAAACGGTTTGGGCAGGTAATCGAACGCCCCTTGCTGATAGGCGCTCACCGCGGCATCCAGATCGGAGTGTGCGGTCATTATGATGACCGGAAGCATAGGGTGGCGTTGTTTGATCTGCTTTAACAGCGCCAGCCCGTCCATGCCCGGCATGCGAATATCCGAAAGCAAAACGTCCGGCGTTTTGGTGGTGAGTGCGTCGAGCACTTCGCTGCCGCTCTCAAACGTCGTGCAGCTTAATCCTGCCCCTGTGAGCGCGCGTTCAAGCACCCAACGGATGGAGCTATCGTCATCGACTACCCAGACTATCCCTCGTTGCATAAACGTCACCTTTATTTTTTAATCGGCAGGAAGACCGAAAACTCGGTATGTCCCGGCCAACTGGTAAATTCAATTTTTCCGGAGTGTTGATCGATCAAACTGCGGGCAATGGATAAGCCCAGTCCGGTCCCGCCTTCGCGACCGCTGACCATCGGGTAGAACAGGGTGTCCTGCAGATGCGATGGAATGCCGGGCCCGTTATCCTCGACGTCGATGCGGGCCGCCAGCCGGTAGCGGACGCCGTGTAACGTGAGCTGGAAGGCGGTGCGGGTGCGTAAAATAATCTCGCCCCCGTCGGGTCCCAGCGCCTGCAGAGCGTTGCGCACAATATTCAACAGGACCTGCTCAATCTGGTCCGGGTCATGGGCCAGTTCCGGCAGGCTGGGGTCGTAATCACGAACCAGCGTGACGTTCTCCGGCAGCTCCATCGAGACGAGCTTCACCACCCGTTCAGCCACCTTATGGATGCTTTCCGTGACGTGCATTCCCGGCTGCTGCGGCCCGAGAAGGCGGTCTACCAGATTCCGAAGACGGTCCGCCTGCTCAATGATGACGTTGGTGTACTCCGCCAGCGCGGGGTCGGGGAGCGCCTTGGTCAGCAGCTGCGCCGCGCCGCGTAGCCCACCCAGCGGGTTTTTGATTTCATGCGCCAGACCGCGCACCAGATCCCGCGCGGCAATTTGCTGCGCATGCTGAAGCTGCTCCTGGCTCAGTCGACGCTGATTATCCATCGGCGCCATTTCCAGCAGGATCAGGCCTTCTGGAAGACGCTGCGCGGTCAGCGACAGAATGTGCGAGCGCCCGTCGATCACCAGCGTCACTTCGTTGTCGGTAAACCCCTGTCCGGCCTGCAAACTTTCCTGCATCAGGCCAATATTCAGCGAAAAATAGCTCAGGAGTTCAGGAAGCGGGGTGCCGAACAGTTTGCGTGCGCTTTGGGCGAGCAGCTGCTGCGCCGCCGGGTTGGCGTAATGAACGGCCAGCTCGTCATCGACCAGCAAGATGCTGTTAATCAAAGAATTGAGGATCTGCCCAGCATCGGGCAGCGTGCCAGTTGCCATTCAGCAGTCTCCTGGAGTCGTTTGCACTAATTTAGTGCGGTATAGCGTTTTCGGCGTAAAAAGCGCGTGAGATCAGGTTGTTGGTGGAGAAAAAAGCCCATCCGGAGATGGGCTAAAAGTTTCCACGGCAACTACTCCCGGCGCGTGTCACGCCGGGTAAAACAACTTAATTAAACGCTGTAGTACAGTTCGAACTCAACCGGATGCGGAGTCATACGCACGCGGTCGTTCTCTTCGGTACGCAGGGCGATGTAAGCATCGATAGCGTCGTCAGTGAATACGCCACCCGCAGTCAGGAACTCGCGGTCTGCGTCCAGCGCCTGCAGGGCTTCTTCCAGAGAGCCAGCAACCTGTGGGATCTCTTTCGCTTCTTCTGGCGGCAGGTCGTACAGGTTTTTGTCCATCGCTTCGCCCGGGTGGATCTTGTTCTTGATACCGTCCAGACCGGCCATCAGCAGTGCGGCGAAGCACAGGTATGGGTTAGCCGCTGGATCCGGGAAGCGAACTTCGATACGACGCGCTTTAGGAGACGCCACCACCGGGATACGGATAGAAGCAGAACGGTTACGCGCAGAGTAGGCCAGCATCACTGGCGCTTCGTAGCCCGGGACCAGACGCTTGTAGGAGTTGGTGGTTGGGTTCGCCAGGGCGTTGATCGCTTTAGCGTGTTTGATAACACCACCGATGTAGTACAGCGCCTGCTCGGACAGACCTGCATATTTGTCGCCAGAGAACAGGTTAGTGCCGTTCTTGGACAGAGACATGTGGCAGTGCATACCGGAACCGTTATCGCCAAACATCGGTTTTGGCATGAAGGTTGCGGTTTTACCGAAACGGTGCGCAACGTTGTGCACAACGTATTTGTAGATCTGAATTTCGTCCGCTTTTTTGGTCATGGTGTTGAAGCGGGTAGCCACTTCGTTCTGACCGGCAGTCGCTACTTCGTGGTGGTGAGCTTCAACCACCAGGCCCATCTCTTCCATCACCAGACACATGGTGGAACGAATGTCCTGTGCAGAGTCGACCGGAGGAACCGGGAAGTAACCGCCTTTCACGCCTGGACGGTGACCTTTGTTACCACCTTCGTATTTGGTGGAGGAGTTCCATGCGCCTTCGATGTCGTCGATAGCCACGTGGGAGCCAGAAATAGAGGCACCGAAACGGATGTCATCGAACAGGAAGAACTCTGGCTCTGGCCCGAACAGCACGGTGTCCGCGATGCCGGTAGAACGCAGGTACTCTTCAGCGCGTTTGGCGATAGAACGTGGGTCGCGGTCGTAGCCCTGCAGCGTGCCTGGCTCGAGGATATCGCAACGGATGATCAGGGTAGGTTCTTCGAAGAACGGATCAATGACCGCAGTGGTTGCATCTGGCATCAGAACCATGTCGGATTCGTTAATGCCTTTCCAGCCGCCAATGGAGGAGCCGTCAAACATTTTGCCTTCTTCAAAGAATTCGGCGTTCACCTGATGAGCAGGGATTGTGACGTGCTGTTCTTTACCTTTGGTATCGGTGAAGCGCAGATCGACAAACTTCACTTCATGTTCGTTCAGCATCGTCAAAACGTGTTCAGCGGACATACTTAACTCTCCAGATTGGTCATTGTCGTCGTGGTAACGAGGTCTTCAATTTCTGTTTGTACTGGCTGTTGCCATGTATTTTTTATAAAGCGAAATCTGTGCCAACTTTTAAAACACCCCCAAAAGGCGTTATCATGCGCACCATAGTGCAAAAGGGCTGCACCACAATGGATTTGTTGCACCAGTATAGTGCTTCGATGTGAACATTGAGCACCATATTGGTGCAATTTACGTTAAAGTGCCCTTTTACCGCTCCGTGAAAGCGATCACAAAGCATCTCTGCAATACTTGTTTGCGGGGGATGTTTGTGATCCTGTTTTGTAGTGCGATTAATCCGTGTACAATAACGCGCTATTTCTAAATGCCTGAGGCAAAGTTGTGATCGAAAATTTGCGTAACATCGCCATCATCGCGCACGTAGACCATGGTAAAACTACCCTGGTTGACAAGCTGCTGCAGCAATCCGGTACGTTTGATGCGCGTGCCGAAACCCAAGAACGCGTGATGGACTCCAACGATTTGGAGAAAGAGCGTGGGATTACCATCCTCGCGAAAAACACCGCGATTAAATGGAATGACTACCGTATCAACATCGTTGATACCCCAGGGCACGCCGACTTCGGTGGTGAAGTTGAACGTGTAATGTCCATGGTAGACTCCGTTCTGCTGGTCGTTGACGCAATGGATGGCCCAATGCCACAGACGCGCTTCGTGACCAAAAAAGCTTTTGCCCATGGTCTGAAGCCAATCGTTGTTATCAACAAAGTTGACCGCCCTGGCGCGCGTCCTGACTGGGTTGTTGACCAGGTCTTCGACCTGTTCGTTAACCTCGACGCGACCGACGAGCAGCTGGACTTCCCTATCGTTTACGCCTCTGCGCTGAACGGTATCGCGGGTCTGGACCACGAAGACATGGCTGAAGACATGACCCCGCTGTATCAGGCGATTGTTGACCGTGTTCCTGCGCCAAACGTCGATCTCGACGGTACCCTGCAGATGCAGATCTCTCAGCTCGACTACAACAACTATGTTGGTGTTATCGGCATTGGTCGTATCAAGCGCGGTAAAGTGAAGCCGAACCAGCAGGTTACTATCATCGATAGCGAAGGCAAAACCCGTAACGGTAAAGTCGGTAAAGTGCTGACTCACCTGGGTCTTGAGCGTATCGAGAGTGACGTTGCGGAAGCGGGCGACATCATCGCCATCACCGGTCTGGGTGAACTGAACATCTCCGACACCATCTGCGATCCGCAGAACGTCGAAGCGCTGCCAGCCCTGTCCGTTGATGAA
This sequence comes from Enterobacter sp. PP-008-ECC_S150, assembly GCF_045257065.1. Lineage (NCBI taxonomy): Bacteria > Pseudomonadati > Pseudomonadota > Gammaproteobacteria > Enterobacterales > Enterobacteriaceae > Enterobacter > Enterobacter sp. PP-008-ECC_S150. The sequence goes on from NZ_JBJHHG010000019.1 coordinate 16,765, forward strand.
CCAACCGTATCCATGTTCTTCAACGTCAACACCTCTCCGTTCTGTGGTAAAGAAGGTAAATTCGTTACCTCCCGTCAGATCCTTGACCGCCTGAACAAAGAGCTGGTGCACAACGTTGCGCTGCGCGTTGAAGAAACCGAAGACGCTGACGCATTCCGCGTTTCGGGTCGTGGCGAGCTGCACCTGTCAGTTCTGATCGAAAACATGCGTCGTGAAGGTTTCGAGATGGCGGTTTCCCGTCCGAAAGTTATCTTCCGCGAAATCGACGGACGTAAACAAGAGCCGTTCGAAAACGTAACGCTGGACGTCGAAGAGCAGCACCAGGGTTCTGTCATGCAGGCACTGGGCGAGCGTAAAGGCGACCTGAAAAACATGAATCCAGATGGCAAAGGCCGCGTACGTCTCGACTACGTGATCCCAAGCCGTGGCCTGATCGGCTTCCGTTCTGAGTTCATGACCATGACGTCCGGTACCGGTCTGCTGTACTCCACCTTCAGCCACTACGACGACGTGCGTCCGGGCGAAGTGGGCCAGCGTAACAACGGCGTGCTGATCTCTAACGGTCAGGGTAAAGCGGTTGCGTTTGCGCTGTTCGGTCTGCAGGATCGCGGTAAGCTGTTCCTGGGTCATGGTGCGGAAGTTTACGAAGGCCAGATCATCGGTATTCACAGTCGTTCTAACGACCTGACCGTAAACTGCCTGACCGGTAAGAAACTGACCAACATGCGTGCGTCCGGTACTGACGAAGCAACGGTTCTGGTTCCACCGATCAAGATGACTCTGGAGCAGGCTCTGGAATTCATCGATGACGACGAACTGGTCGAAGTGACTCCACAGTCAATTCGTATCCGTAAACGTCACCTGACCGAGAACGATCGTAAACGTGCAATGCGCGGTGCGAAAGAAGACTAATACGGTCAATCCGTAGGCCGGGTAAGCGCAAGCGCCACCCGGCAACGTAAAAGCCGCTGAGAAATCAGCGGCTTTTTTATTAGAACGAATACCGTAACCCTAAGCGAATCCGGTACTGCTCGCGGTTGTAATCATTCCATCTGTCCAGCCACTGAAGCTCAAGGTACGGCAGCCAGTTTCTGTCGATCTTATAGCTGAATTTATTGGTGATTTCCCAGTGATGGTCTTTGCCGTTTTTGCTGTGATAATCATTCACCCGCTGGAAAAAGTGCGGTTCAAAGGTGTAGAAAAACGCATCCGTCACTTTGAAATTCCAGTAGTTGGCAAACTCGTGCGTGTCGTTCTTATCCATCTGCCCGTTGTCATCCGGCGTATCGTAATTGGTATGGTTATAGCGATAGCGAAACGTCAGGTTGAACCAGTCGACGAATTTATAGTTGGTGTCCAGATAGACCGCACCCCCCGAACCGGCGCTGCTGTCGTTAATTAATCCGCCAGGCTGGAAGGTGAGTTTGTCGGTGGGTTTAAAGAGCGGATACCACCCCTCAATTTCGTTATAGCTGTGCTTCAGCTCGTCCCATTTCCCCACGTTATAGGCGTTGGTGAACATCAGCCCCGCGCCCATATCGAAGTTATAGCCCGCACGCAGGATCACCTCGTGCAGCTCAGAGGCCGTGTTGTAGGCTTCGCGCGTTTCGACATAGGCCCCGGCAAATACCGGGCAGGACACAGACGACACGATCAGTACGGTAATGATTCTTTTCATAATTTGTCCATGTATCAGGTACAGAAAGGCCTCCCTCCTGATAAGCAGGAAGGACATAGTGGCCGGATTTATTGTTATAAAGTGACTGCTGACGCTTTATTGTTGGTGGTTATCTCAGGGGTATTTGCGGTTTGTTTTTTCCGTTTTCCAATCTCCTCGATAATAAAAGCGAAGCGCGCTTCGTTGAGTTTATAAAACAGCCCCATGGTCACGGCGGCCACGATCGCCAGGCCGCACGGCCAGAGGAAAATAAGCTGACGCAACCCCAGCAGCGTGCCTGCGCTCTGCACCGCATGGGGAACGTAGCCAATCTGGGTTAGCATGATGCCGGGCAGGAAGCCGGCGAGGGCGGCGGATATTTTGCGCGAGAAGGTATACCCGGTGTACACCGACCCTTCTGCGCGGATGCCGGTTTTCCACTCGCCGTAATCGACGGTATCCGGCACCAGCGCCCAGTTCAGGCTATTCACAAACGCCGTGCCGAAGAAGGCCATGCAGGAAAACAGCACGAACAGCAGGGAGCTGGTCCCCAAGAAGAAGTTCAGCACGTCACCCACTGCCCACAGCGCCAGCCCGCCCAGATAGACCGGCTTCTTGCCGAAGCGCTTCACCGCGCCGGGAACCAGAAACACGCCAATCAGAATGCAGCCCATGCTGAAAAAGCCCATCCACGACAGCAGATGGAGATCGTTCAGCACGTACTGGGTGTAATAGACCTGAATCGCCAGCTTGATGTTAAACGCGGCGAGGGTGCACAGGTTGGCGATGCACAGCACCAGCAGCGGCGGGTTGCGGAAAATCGCGCAGAACGATTTCAGAATGCCGGGCTTATGGTGATCGGGCGCGATCTCCACGTAGCGCTCCTTCACGCCGCTGTAGCACCACCACATGCAGAACAGGCCGCCGGTCACAAACGCCAGCGCGGCCACCAGATAACCGAGTGAAGGCTGGTGGACGAACAGCGCCTGGATGGGCATAAAGCCGACGGTGCAGAGCAACAGCCCCACCGTTGCGCCGCCCTGACGCCACGCCGCAAGCTGCGCACGCTCGTTGGGGTTTTTGGTCATGGCGGGCACCATCGCGCCGTAAGAGCAGTTCATCAGGCTATAGCACAGGCCAAACAGCATGAAGAGCGCGGTGGCGAGCGCCGTTTTCACCGTCAGGCTAAAGTCGTTGGCCATAAACTGCGCCGTCGCGACCAGCGCCACCGGAACGGAGGCATAAAGGATGAAGGGCCGGAATTTTCCCCTCGCGCCGATATTGCGCCGGGAGTCCAGCAGCACGCCGGTCAGCATGTCGGTAAACGCGGTAAAGAATTTCGCCACCAGGAAAATAATACCGCCGTAGAACGCGGGCAGGCCCAGCTCATCGGTGTAAAACTTCAGCAGATACAGCGTGCCAATACACAGCATCAGGTTCGAGCCAAAATCGCCCATCCCGTAGGCGCACTTCTCTCGCAGGCTCAATTTCAGGGTTAACGGATCACGGTTATGTGTCATGGTCGATCCTCAGAGCGCCCCGCAGGGCGCGCTATCTCGTCTTTTATGCCGTACGCTTGCGCAGTTCAATCTCTTCGACGATGCGCACATACATCTTCTCGTTGAGGTTGTAGAAGCAGCCCATCGCCACGATGGTGATGACCGCCAGCAGGCTCGGGTAGATAAAGATCAGCTGGCGCAGCCCTTCAACCGTCCCGGCGGACTGCACCACGTTGGGCACATAGCCGATCTGCGTCAGCATAATCCCCGGGAAGAAGCCCGCCAGCGCCTGAGACACCTTGCGAAAGAAGGTAAACCCGGTGTAGACCGTTCCCTCAGAGCGCACGCCGGTGCGCCACTCGCCGTACTCCACGGTATCGGACACCAGCGCCCAGTTCAGGCTGTTCACAAACGCGGAGCCGAAGAAGGCCAGGCAGGAGAACGCCACAAAGCTCACCGAGCCGCCGCCGAAGAAGTAGTTGAGCAGATCGCCCGCCACCCAAATCGTCAGCCCGCTGATGTAGACCTTTTTCTTACCGAAGCGCCGCACCGCGCCGGGCATCATAAAGACGCCGATAAAAATGCAGCCCATGCTGAAGAAGCCCATATACGACAGCAGGATCGGGTCGTTCAGGACGTACTGCGTGTAGTACACCTGGATGGCGAGCTTGACGTTAAAGGCGCCCAGCGTGCACAGGTTAGCAATGCAGAGGATAAACAGCGGACGGTTCCCGGCGATGGCGCGAAACGACTGCAGCAGACCCGGCTTTTGCGCCGGATGAGCGGGCCGCGTCTCGACGTAACGCTCGGTCACGCCCTTATAGCACCACCACATAAAGAACAGCCCGAACAGCGAGAAGAGGGTAGCGGCAAAGATATAGCCAAGCTGGTCGTTGCCCTCAATCAGGTTCATCACCGGCACAAAGCCGACGGTGCAGAGCAGCAGGCCGAGCGTGGCGCCGCCCTGACGCCAGGCGGCCAGCGAGGCGCGCTCGTTCGGGTTTTTGGTCATGGCGGGCACCATCGCGCCGTAGGAGCAGTTCATCATGCTGAAGAACAGGCCGTACAGCATGAACAGCACCGTCGCCATGACCGTCTTACCCGTGACCTCAAACGGCGTGCCGACAAAGTTGGCAATCGCCAGCAGGGTCACCGGGAACGCCGCGTACAGCACGAACGGGCGGAATTTCCCCTTCGGGCCGATCCTGCGCCGGGAGTCGAGCATGATCCCGGTGCCCATGTCGGTGAAGGCGGTGAAGAACTTGGCAATCAGGAAGATGATCCCGCCGTAGGTGCCCGGTAGCCCCAGCACGTCGGTATAAAACTTCAGCAGATACAGGGTGCCAATATCCAGCAGGATATTCGAGCCGAGGTCGCCCATCCCATAGGCGAGTTTTTCTTTAAACGGCAGGCGTAGGGTTGCCGGATCGGAAGTATGTTGACTCATTATTATTCTCCGTCTGCCCGCAGGTTTCCCTGCGGGCGAGCCTTATCAGATATGACGTAAGGTGCTAAACAGATCTGCCCATTCGCTGTGCTGGCGATAGAAGACCGGCGGCTTGCCGAGCGGGGCGTCAACGGTCACGTCACCGCCCCGGCAGGTTTCTCCGGTCCACGCATTCACCCAGCTGTCCTGCGGCAGATAGAGCGTCCAGTCGGTGCGCCCCTCTTCGTGAACGGGTGCCACCAGCAGATCGCGGCCAAACAGATACTGGTACTTCAGCGTGTAGGCGCGCGCGTCGTCCTCGTAGTGCAGGAACAGCGGGCGCATCACCGGCAGGCCGCTTTTCGCGTTCTGCGCGACGGCGGCTTTGATATACGGCTTCAGGGTGGTGAAGACGGTGGTCATGCGCGCGAAGTGCGCGATGGTTTCCGCATCGCCGTCGAACTGCCAGTTGTCGCCGGGACGATTGCCCTCATGGGTGCGCATCATCGGCGTGAAGGCGCTGAAATCGCACCAGCGCAGCAGCAGCTCTTTGCTGCGCTTCATCCCGAACAGGGTGGTATAGCCGCCGATGTCGCTGTGGTGCAGGCCGTGCCCGGTCATCGCCAGGGAGAGCGCCGCCGGAATCACCGAGGCCGGGCCGTCGTCCAGGCTCCAGTCGACGTTCTGGTCGCCCGCCCACATCATCACGGAATGCTTCTGGCTGCCGGTGTAGCCCGCGCGCATGAAGAACAGGATCTCCCCGAGCTTGCCGGTCTCTTCCAGCGCCTCGTAGTTACACTTCGCCCACAGGGCAGGCCAGGCGTTGTGCATGATCTCCGCGCTGACGCCGTTGTGCAGGAAGGTGTCGGTCGGCAGGTACTCCCCGAAGTCGGCCATCCAGCCGCTACAGCCCAGTTCGATCAGGTTCTGTTTGATGACCTCTTTGTACCAGTCCCAGGCTTCCGGATTGGTCAGGTCGATAACGCCCGCATAGAACTCACCGAACTCGACGTGGTAGTCCTTGCCGTCGGCATTTTTGGTCAGATAGCCGCGTTTCGCCGCCTCTTCGCACAGGTCTTTATCGCTGGCTACGTACGGGTTGATATAGGAGAGGAACTGCACGCCTTCCTGTTTCCACTGCTGAATACGCGCATCAAGCTGCGGGTACAGCTCGCGGTTCCACTTCCAGTTCCACATCACGCGTTTGCCGAAGGAGGTCATCCGGATGCCGGACCAGTCCTGCGCCCAGATGCCGTTTACCTTCACGCCGCCTTTGCGCATCACGTCGAGCTTCTGCTGACACACCTCGGTGCCGCCCTGAATCCCCAGCGTCACGCCGTCGTACACCCAGTCCGGCAGTTCTGGCTGTCGCCCCAGCAGAGCGGTGAGTTTTTCCAGCAGATCGATGTACGTTTCCGCACATTCAAAGCGCAGCGTGGCGTTATCCTCCCAGAACGCCAGCTCGTGGAAGTCCGGCGCGCTGAAGTCGAAGTTCATGTAGCAGCTGTTATCCACGTGGCAGTAGTACTTCTGGGTGCTCACAAACGTCGGCTGCGGGAAGAAGGTCCAGTAGTAATCGCCGCCTGCGTTCTCCTTGCAGTCGGCCTGCCAGGTGACAAAGGTTTGCTTGTTACGACCCACGCCCTGCTCGCTGGTCCACAGCGGGAACGGCTTGCCGCGCAGATCGAAATAAGAGAACTGCTCGCCGCAGCCGTAGATATGATCTTCCGGCTGCGCCGCCAGCCGCAGCCAGATGCGGTTATGGCGGGCGGCATCATTGCTGAGCTTCAACTCCAGACGGCCTTCGGCATCCACGCCCACCCGCAGCGTCGCGCTCACCGCGTCGCCCCGGGTAAAGCGGATCGCCCAGCCCGCGCTTTGCTGCGTAACGGTTGCGTCCGTCAGGGCAATCTTTTCGTTGAGCCTGTCCTTGATGCTGAAGTTGCCGCGAAACATCTCGATATCGGCCTCGCCCGCGCCGATCCACAGGCAGGGCGCTTCCGCGCTGTGGGACAAAATCAGGCGGTTTTCCCAGTGCAGGGTGAAACCCCTTTCGTTATTTTTCAGATCAATATTGTGTAGGGTACGCATAAGAGCTCCGTCTTTTATTATTTGGCCAGGCTATCCAGCAGGCCGGCGGCCGTTGCCGGGGCTAAGCCCGGAGCCAGCGGCAGGCGAGGGATCACCAGGCAGTGCAGCAGATGGTAAATATCCTGCTTGCCGTCCCAGACTTTGGTCGTCACTTCGTTATTGGTGTCCAGCTCCTGCCACCAGGAACCGTTCTCGTAATCCATCAGGTACTTGATGCAGTAATCCCACCACCTCTGATACCAGGCTTCGTACTGCGCTTCGCCGGTCACGGTGTAGAGCGCGTAAGCCGTGCCCATCGCCTCGACGATCGGCCAGCGCACGCGCTCGCGCACGATAGGCTTGCCGTCCCAGCCCACGGAGTAGACAAACCCGTCCGCACCGTCCGGTGCCCACGCATCGCGAATGGTGGCGTGGAACAATCCTTTCGCATCTTCCAGCAGCCACTCCGGCGGCGTTTCAAAGCGGGCTTCCAGCGCGGCGCGCAGGTGCAGCATGAGGCGGCCCCACTCGATCCAGTGCCCCGGCGTGCCGCCGTAGGCGCGGAAACGGTGGGCAGGATTGTCGATGTTGTAGTCGCGGATCGGGTTCCAGTCAGTGTCGAAATGCTCGTTAACGCGGTACTCCCCTTTGCGCGCCACGTCGTGAATAATCACCGAGGCGATGCGCAGGGCGCGGTCGAGCCACTTGCGGTCGTGCGTCACGTCATAGACGATCAGGAAGGCTTCCACGGCGTGCATGTTGGCGTTGCCGCCGCGATAATCCTCGGTTTTGCTGAAGGCCTCGTCCCAGGATTCGAGGCACATTTGCTCTTCCTCACTCCAGAAATAGCGCTCGATCACCTCAATGGCGTCGTCCAGCAGCCTGCGCGCCTGAGGATGGCCGGTAGTCACGGCGCTCGCCGCGCCCAGCAGCACGAAGAAGTGCTGATAGCCCTGCTTGGAGGCGTCAATCACGCCCTCATCGTTCACGCAGGCGTACCAGCCCCCGTGCTGTTTGTCGCGCAGCGGGCCGTTGAGGGCATTAATACCGTGCTCAACCAGGGCATACGCGCCGGGACGGCCCATGTTGGCGGCCACCGCGTAGACGTGCAGCATGCGGGCGGTGATCCACAGATGCGTGCCCATATCGCTGCGCACCTGACCGTTATTGCCCAGCCAGCCAAAACCGGTCGGCACGGCGGCGTTTTTACCGAAGTCGAAAATACGGTCGGTCTCTTGTTCGAGCCAGCGGTTATGGCTCAGGGTATTAAACCATTTCATGTTCGGGTCCTTTCCTAGCGGCGAGCCATCATTTCGTCGACGATCTCACCCAAACGCTGCAGTTTCGGCACGGAGACGTCGCGCAGCATCATGTCCGTATCCGGCAGCCCTACCACGGACGACCACACGGCGCGACCGGCTAAAAAGCCGGAAGCTCCCGCCTGCATGGCAACCTGCACCGCGCGCGGGAAGAGCTTGTCGTCCACGCCGGAAGAGAGGATCACCCACGGCATATTGATTTCCGCGTTCAGCTTCTGCGAGGCGGCCAGCAATTCCTGCTGCGTACCTTTACCGAACAGCGGCATCTCCACTTTGTAGAGGTCGGCCCCGCTGTCGCCCAGCTCTTTCGCCGCATCAATAATCGCCTGCTCGCGGTCAAACGCGGCACCGCGACGCGGCGGACGCACCACCGGCTCAATAATGCTCAGCAGCCCGTTGCTGTGGCACAGCGTGTTGAACGCCTGCACCATCTCCAGCCGCTGCTGCGGATCTTCATCGCTGCGCCACAGCACCAGCAGCTTCAGCGCCTTGCCGCCGTCGCGCCTGACCGCCTGCGCGTCGATGGTCTTGTCGATGACCACGCTGTCGACCGGAATACCGTTGCCCGGTATAAACTCGTCGGCGGCCACAATCATTGCGCAGCTTTTGGCAACGGCATGCTGCTCGACGATCTGGCGGTAGCAGAACTGCTGGTCGACGAGAATGGCGGAGGCGTAAGGCGACAGGATTTTGGCGGCGTTAACCTTAAAATCCGTGAGGTGCTGGTCGGTGACCGGCACCGGCGCGCCAGCCGCTGCAAACATCAGGCGCATCGCTTCGCGCTGGTCCACGGCCAGCATCGCAAAACCGCCGGAAGGTCGGGTGATATCTTTCAGGGTGTACATCGTCATTCCTCAGTCCTTTCGTATCAGTGTGTTTTTTTCAGCCCGGCAGATGCGCGAACCTGTTCGAGAATGGCCGTCCAGTCTTCGCGCCCGCGCCCGGCGGCGCGTGCCTGGCTGTAAACTTCGCGCGAGGCCGCGCCGAGCGGCATCGGGACGTGGAGCTGGTTGGCCACGTCGAGCGCAATGCCCAGATCTTTATGCGCAAGGTCGATCATGAAGGCGGGTGAAAGATCCCCTTTCAGCACCTTGTTCGGCCACGAGGTTGTGAAGTGGCCTTTGCCCGCAGGCGTGCCGCTCATTACCTTGAGCGCCACGTCGAAGGAGAGACCGAGCGCTTCGCACAGCACGGCCGCCTCGGCCGACAGCGCGTTCAGGGCAATGCTCATGTAGTTATTGATGAGCTTCACGCGGATGCCCATGCCCGGCCCGCCCGCGTTAATCAGCTCGTTGCCCATTGCCATGAGTACCGGGGTGGCGCGCTCAACCTGCTGCGCCGTGCCGCCTGCCAGCAGAAGTAACGTACCGGCGATGGCATGGTCAGACGTGCGCCCGACCGGGACGTCCATCAGGCTGAAGCCGCGCGCCGCCATGTCGCGGATGAGCGCGTCGGTTTGCAGCGGATGGATGGTAGACATATCTATCACCAGCGCGTCGCGGGACAGCCCTTCGCAAACGCCGTGCTCGCCGAACAGGACGATGCGCACCAGGTCGCCGTTTGGCAGCATGGTGATGACAAATTCGGCCTCCGCTGCGGCCTGCGCGGGCGTGGCTGCCGCCCGTGCGCCGCTTTCCACCAGCGTCTGAACCGCCTGCGGGTTAACATCAAAAACCTGAAGCCGGTGTCCCTGCTTCAGCAGATTCTTCGCCATTGGCGCGCCCATCTGCCCTAAACCGATAAATGCGATTGCTGACATGCCTCTCTCCTGTCACTTCGTGTCAATTTTTGCGCGTTTATATTGTCTGTTTTTGATCGTATTTGTAATTTATCGTCAAAAAATAGACATGAGTCACTTTTTAAACATTTGGTGAAATTAAAATGACGGCATCAGAAATCGCAGAAGGAATCACCATGACTCGCATCGTTTGTGTCGGCATTACCGTGCTGGATCGCATCTGGTATCTCGATGATTTACCGAAGGAAGGTGGGAAATATGTCGCAAAGGACTATACGGAAGTGGGCGGCGGCCCGGCGGCTACTGCGGCGGTGGCGGCGGCAAAGCTGGGGGCGGAAGTGGATTTTATTGGCCGGGTGGGGGACGACGACACCGGCAGACGGCTGCTCGCGGAGCTGGAATCCCTGGGGGTGAATACACGCTATACGCGCGTGTTCAGCGGTGCCCGCTCGTCACAGTCGGCGGTGCTGGTGGACGCCAGCGGGGAGCGCGTCATCGCGAACTACCCCAGCCCCGACCTCCCCGCTGGGGCAGACTGGCTGCAAGAAATCGACTTCTCACAATGGGACCTTGTACTAGCGGACGTGCGCTGGCACGACGGGGCAAAACAGGCGTTCACCCTTGCCCGTCGGCAGGGCGTTCCGACCCTGCTGGACGCCGACGTCACCCCGCAGGACATCGCGGAACTGATCGCCTTAAGCGACCATGCCGCCTTCTCCGCGCCGGGGCTGCGGCGCTTAACGCAGGTGGAAGAAACTGCTGGTGAGCTGAAAAAAGCACAAACGCTCACAAATGGACATGTGTATGTAACCCAGGGGCGAGACGGCTGCTTCTGGCTGGAAAACGGCACGGTGTGCCACCAGCCCGGCTTTGAGGTGGATGTCATTGATACCACCGGCGCTGGGGATGTTTTCCACGGCGCGCTGGCGGTCAGCCTGGGGCAGCAAGTCCCTGTGGATGACGCCGTGCGGTTTGCCAGCGCGGTCGCCGCCCTGAAGTGCACCAGGCCCGGCGGGCGTGCGGGGATACCCGACTGTGATCAAACCCGCTCTTTTTTGTCACTTTTTGTATAAAATGCGGGGCGTGATGGTTTTCAGAGGACAGCCCATGAGCCTTACCGAACTGACCGGCAACCCGCGTCACGATCAGCTGCTGACGCTGATTGCCGATCGCGGCTATATGAACATTGATGAACTGGCGCAGCTGCTGGATGTCTCCACGCAAACGGTGCGGCGCGATATCCGCAAGCTCAGCGAGCAGGGACTGATCACGCGTCATCATGGCGGCGCGGGCAGAGCGTCCAGCGTGGTGAACACGGCGTTTGAGCAGCGCGAAGTGTCGCTCACCGAAGAGAAGCGGGCGATTGCCGAAGCGATTGCAGACTACATTCCCGATGGCTCCACCATCTACATCACTATCGGGACGACGGTGGAGCACGTTGCCCGGGCGCTGCTGAACCACAACCATCTGCGCATCATCACCAACAGCCTGCGGGTGGCGCATATTCTTTATAAGAATCCGCGCTTCGAGGTGATGGTGCCCGGCGGCACGCTGAGAGCGCACAACGGAGGAATTATCGGGCCTGCTGCGAATGCCTTTGTCTCAGGATTTCGTGCGGATTATCTGGTGACCAGCATGGGGGCGATTGAAAGTGATGGCACTCTGCTGGAGTTTGACGTCAATGAAGCCAGCGTGGTGAAAACCATGATGGCTCACTCGCGCCATATTTTACTGGCGGCCGATCATACGAAGTACACCGCCTCCGCCGCCGTGGAAATTGGCAACGTGGCGCAGGCCACGGCGCTCTTTACTGACGAGCTCCCCGGCTCCACGCTGCAAAACCATCTTAAATCCAGCAAGGTTGAGGTCGTTGAAGTGAATTCAAACGACGAACAGCAGGCGGGTTAATGCGTTTATGGCCCGGACTTCAGGTGCGGGCCGCTCCTTTCTCTAAGCTGAATCTGGCGCATAGCCAAACCTTCTCTTTCCCGCTACAGTTAATTTTCCACGGCGAGCAGGAGATAAACATGCTTTATATCTTTGATTTAGGAAATGTAATCGTCGACATCGATTTTAATCGGGTGCTGGGCGCATGGAGCGATTTTAGCCGTGTTCCGCTGGCGACGTTAAAGCAGAATTTCGCGATGAGCGAGACCTTCCACCAGCACGAGCGCGGTGAAATCAGCGACGAGGAATTTGCAGAACGTTTCTGCCAGGAGATGGGACTTTCGTTAAGCTACGAGCAGTTTTCCCACGGCTGGCAGGCGGTATTTGTGGCGATTCGGCCAGAAACGATCGACATCATGCACAAACTGCGCGAGCAGGGGCACCGCGTGGTTGTCCTGTCCAATACCAACCGCCTCCACACCACGTTCTGGCCTGAGGAATATCCTGAGGTTAAGGCGGCGGCAGATAAAATCTATCTCTCGCAGGAGATGGGCATGCGTAAGCCTGAAGCGCGGATTTACCAGGCGGTTCTGCAGGCAGAGGGATTCACCGCGGCCGATGCGGTCTTTTTCGACGACAATGCCGATAATATAGAGGGGGCTAACCAGCTGGGTATCACGTCAATTCTGGTGACCGGAAAAGAGACTATCCCCAACTACTTTGCGAAGCAGCTATGCTAAAAACCGTTCATCAAAAAGCCACACATCATACGCGTCCGCTGCGGGCCTGGCTGAAGCTGCTCTGGCACCGCATTGATGAGGACAATATGACCACGCTGGCGGGTAACCTCGCCTACGTGTCGTTGCTTTCACTGGTGCCGCTGGTGGCGGTTATCTTTGCCCTGTTTTCCGCCTTCCCGATGTTTGCGGAAGTGAGCGTACAGCTTCGCCACTTTGTTTTCGCGAATTTCATTCCCGCCACCGGCGACATCATTCAGAACTACATTGAGCAGTTTGTTGCCAACTCTAACAAGATGACGGCGGTGGGGGCGTGTGGTCTTATCGTCACCGCGCTGCTGTTGATGTACGCCATTGATAGCGCGCTCAACACCATCTGGCGCAGTAAAAAAGCGCGGCCCAAGGTTTACTCGTTTGCCGTCTACTGGATGATCTTAACGCTGGGACCGCTGCTGGCCGGGGCGAGCCTTGCGATCAGTTCGTACCTTCTTTCGCTGCGCTGGGCGAGCGATTTTAACGGTGCCATTGATAACGTCCTGCGCATCTTCCCGCTGATTCTGTCGTGGCTCTCTTTCTGGCTGCTCTATAGCGTTGTCCCGACCACGCGCGTACCTAACCGCGATGCGGTAGTGGGGGCGCTGGTGGCGGCGTTGCTGTTTGAGCTCGGTAAGAAAGGGTTTGCCCTCTACATCACCATGTTTCCGTCCTATCAGCTGATTTACGGCGTGCTGGCGGTGATCCCCATTTTGTTTGTCTGGGTATACTGGACCTGGTGTATCGTCTTGCTTGGTGCCGAAATAACTGTCACTCTCGGCGTATACCGCGAACTTAAAAAAGCAGCAGCAGCTGAAAAACAACAAGAAGCAGACCAACCATGATTGCATTGATTCAGCGCGTAACCCGTGCAAGCGTCACCGTGGAGGGAGAGGTGACGGGTGAAATTGGCCCAGGACTTTTGGTGTTGTTAGGTGTCGAAAAGGATGATGACGAACAAAAAGCCAACCGCTTGTGCGAGCGCGTGCTGGGCTACCGCATTTTCAGCGATGCGGAAGGAAAGATGAACCTGAACGTCCAGCAGGCGGGCGGCAGCGTGCTGGTGGTGTCCCAGTTTACGCTGGCGGCGGATACCGAGCGCGGCATGCGCCCGAGTTTTTCTAAAGGTGCCGCGCCGGATCGTGCAGAAGCCCTTTACGAGTACTTTGTTGAGCGTTGTCGCCAGCAGGAAATGAATACGCAAACCGGACGATTCGCTGCAGATATGCAGGTATCGCTGGTGAACGATGGCCCCGTCACATTCTGGCTGCAGGTATGAGCATACTTACGGCATGGCCGCGGGTAACAAGAGAGAGTACAGCTATGTATCACCTTCGAGTACCGCAAACGGAAGAAGAGTTAGAGGCCTATTACCAGTTTCGCTGGGAAATGCTGCGCAAGCCATTACATCAGCCGAAAGGCTCCGAGCGCGACGCCTGGGACGCGATGGCCCATCACCAGATGGTGATGGACGAAGAGGGTAACCTCGTCGCCGTCGGGCGTCTGTATATCAACGCCGATAACGAAGCGTCTATTCGCTTTATGGCGGTTCACCCTTCCGTACAGGATAAAGGGCTGGGCACGCTCATGGCGATGACCCTGGAGTCCGTGGCCCGTCAGGAAGGCGTTAAGCGCGTCACCTGTAGCGCCCGCGAAGATGCCGTGGAGTTTTTTGCCAAGCTCGGTTTTGTGAATCAGGGGGAAATCACCGCCCCGCAAACCACGCCGATTCGTCATTTTTTGATGATCAAACCCATCGCCACGCTGGACGACATTCTTCATCGCGCCGACTGGTGCGGACAGCTCCAGCAGGCCTGGTATCAGCACATTCCGCTCAGCGAAAAAATGGGCGTGCGCATCCAGCAGTACACCGGGCAAAAATTCATTACCACCATGCCGGAAACCGGCAATCAGAACCCTCACCACACGCTGTTTGCGGGCAGCCTGTTTTCCCTGGCCACGCTCACCGGCTGGGGGCTGATCTGGCTGATGCTGCGCGAGCGCCATCTGGGTGGCACCATCATTCTTGCGGATGCTCACATTCGTTACAGCGCGCCGATCAGCGGCAAGCCGAGCGCGGTGGCCGATCTGGGTTCACTGGGCGGCGATCTGGACCGTCTGGCACGCGGCCGTAAGGCGCGTGTACAAATGCAGGTTGAACTGTTTGGCGATAAAACACCGGGCGCGGTGTTTGAAGGCACCTACATTGTTCTTCCGGCGAAGCCTTTTGGCGCGTATGAAGAGGGCGGGAACGAGGAGGAGTAGCCTCTTTCGTTTTTATCGCCGGGCGGCACTGATCCGCCAGGCGATATCCCGCATCACGTCCCTCGCCGACTGACTCACGCCGCCAAGCTGAAAGAAACCGTGTATCACACCCAGCCACCGTTGGGCTGTGCACGTCACCCCCTGCTCTGAAAGATGCCGATACAGCATCTCGCCCTCATCACAGAGCGGATCATACTCAGCGGTAACAATATGCACTGACGGAAGTCCGCAAAAATCATCCCGCCACAGTGGGCTGGCTTCTGGATGTTGGCGATTGGTGCTGGCCAGATACATTTCATACCCGCTGAGCAGGGTGTCGCGAGTAATGACATAATCCGCACCGTTGAGAATATAGCTTTCAAAACGAGCCGTCGCGTCGAGCATTGGGTAGATCAGGATCAGCTGTGCTGGTTGCCAGACACCTTTCGCTTTGAGCCGCAGCGACGTCACCAGCGCCAGATGTGCCCCTGCACTGTCTCCGCAAAGGGTTATCCGGTTTCTGTTAACCCCAATTCTGTCGGCATACTGCCAAACTAAATCTGCCCCTCTTTCAGCGTCGTCATGTGCGGCGGGGAAAAGATGCTCTGGCGCAAGCCGGTACTGCACCGCAACGATACGGCAGTTGCCTTTAAACACCAGCTGGCGAAGCTGATTATCATGCGTTTCAAACCCACCGCTGACAAAACAACCGCCGTGATAGTAGATGGCTGCAGGCAAGGTTTCGGGTGCATTGAGAGGCGAAAACACCCGAAAGGTCATCTCCTCAAGAACGAGCGTTTCAACAATGACGCGGTTTTCAGTCTCACCGGCAAGTTCTGTGCTCGCAATATACCCGGCTCTGCGGTCATCAATACTTTGCTTTCGCGGGGAGGGCCGTCCTGCCGCAATAAAATCCTGAACAAGCTTATCAATACCCTTTTCCAGCGCCATGGCTACGTCCTTATGCTGTATTTATATACAGCTTTATAGCCTGGTTTACGGCAGATGAAAACAGAGAAATTTGCGAGTGTGAACATTCTGGAAAGCGGCTCGCAAAACCTGCAACTACCCTGGCTATGTCCTTTAACTCTGTTTTTAATGTGGATATATTGCCTGAAAATTAACCGCAGATGATATACTAAGGTGATATATGAGTCTTTTGGCGAACCTTGATATGGGCAGAATACTGATCGATTTGTCTGATGACGTGATTCAACGACTGGATAACCTTAAGCAGTTACGCAACCGGCCCCGCGCCGAATTGCTGCGGGAAGCCATTGAGCAATATCTTGACCAACAGAGTTCATCGGTTATCCGCGATGCGCTTGGCCTGTGGGGAAACCAGCAGGAAGATGGGCTTGAGTATGAACGCAAGCTGCGTGAGGAGTGGTAATCATGGAGCACATGGCAGTGTTTGATACCAATATTCTCATCGATCTTTTTAATAATCGCGTTGAGGCTGCTGATGCGATTGATCGCACAGCTTCGCATCGCGCCATTAGTCTAATCACGTGGATGGAAGTCATGGTGGGCGCGCGCAAGCACGGCCATGAAGCGAAAACGGCAGCAGTCATGGGTGCTTTTGAAATTATTGATGTTACGCGGGAAATTGCTGAAAGAAGCGTATTACTTCGTGAACGGCACGGGATGAAACTGCCTGATGCTATCATTCTGGCCACAGCTCAGAGCAGAAATTGCCCGTTGATTTCTCGAAATACGAGAGACTTTCAGGGCATTCCCGGGGTTGTTTCACCGTACCAGCTGTAGGCCGGGCAAGCACGCGCCGCCCGGCACTGTCACAGGGAACTACTCCCCTTCACCCGGGAACAGGAACGGGTTGATCGAGCTGCGGGCAAAGCCCTCCTGCTCCATTTTGGCATCCAGAATCAGCGAGGCGAGATCGTCGGCCACCGCTTCGACTTTCGGGTCCTTTTCCTGATACAGAATCTTCAGGTAAGTGCCGCAGTCGCCGCAGCTTTCGGCTTTCACTGCCGCATCTTCATTCTCCAGCGACCAGTAGTTGAGATCGCGGGTCTGCTCGCAGTTGCTGCACTTTATGCGCACCACGTGCCACTCGGTTTCACACAGGTTGCAGTGCAGGTAGCGCAGCCCCTGCGTGGTGCCGATCTGCACCATGCTCGATACCGGCATGGAGCCGCAGACCGGGCAGAACTGGCGCGCCTCGCCGTATTCGGCGCGGGCTTTACCGGGGATCAGGCTGGCCATTTGCGCCCAGTAAAGCGACAGTGCCGCCCAGATAAACGGCGCCTTATCGCTGCTGACCAGCGAGAAATCGGAGGCAAACAGCGCGCTCGCCATCTCTTCCAGCTCCAGGTCAGAGGCTTTTTCCAGATTTTCGATCACCGCCAGCGCGGTGCCGCTCATCTCCGGCTTCAGCTCGGCAATCAGCGAATGCAGCAGCTTTTGCCAGTGCTTGTCGCGCGGCAGGACGTGAATGTCCAGCGGCGGCTTGCCCTGGGCGTTGGCTTCTTTGATGCGCGCGGTCAGGTCCATTTGCAGCGGGTGGTCATACAGCACCACTTCCTGCGCGTGGGCAACCAGCGCGGCAAAACGCAGAAAATCGCCCAGCGGGTTGTTCTCTGCCAGCTCGCGCAGGCGCTCTGCGCGGCGGTTGTAGAGGTTCTTGAGTCTGGGGAATAACAACGGCGGAATATAATCCGCCGTGCGTTTCTCGCTCGACCCCAGCTCATCTTGCGGGATTATGCGAATACTCATTCAGATGACTTTTCCTGTTTCTGGCGGACTTCACGGTACCAGCGCGGGTGATGCTTCTTCGCCCACGTGCTGGTGACCCAGCCTTCCACCATCGCGGTAATGGTGCCTTTCACCCAGAGGGCGGCGTAGATATGCACCATGATAACCACAATTAACGCTACTGCGGCAAATGAATGCAGCATCAGCGCGAATCGGATCACCGGGATTGAGAAAGCAGGCGCAAAGTACGGACGCCAGATGATCACGCCGCTCACCAGCAACAGGACCAGGAAGATAATCGCCGCCCAGAATACGCATTTCTGGCCGAAGTTATAACGCCCGGTGTCACCCACTTCCTCGTTGACGACGATCTTACGAATATTCTTCGCCCAAAAGATATCATCCCGATTGATTAGGTTATGGTGCCAGTAGCGGAAAAACATGATGATGAACGACGCGAACATGATGACGCCCACAAACGGGTGCAGAATGCGCGCCAGCTGTGGTGTGCCCATGATCTGCATCAGCCAGTTGAAGGATGGGAAGAAGAATCCCAGCCCGCTTATCGCCGCCAGCATGAAGCAGAAGGCGGTGACCCAGTGGTTGATGCGTTCCGGCGCGGTGTAGCGCACGATGGTGTCACGTTTTCTCATTTGCGCACCTCGTCTTTCTCTTCATGCAGATTGTCGTCTTCCTCTTCCGCGCGGTTCGGACCCACGCCGACGTAGTGGAAGATGCTCGCTGCAAAGGTCGCAGCAAAGCCCACCGCGGCCAGCGGTTTCCAGATGCCTTTCCAGAACTTCACGGTGGCGCTGATTTCCGGGTTCTCCGGCAGGCCGTGATACAGGTTCGGCTTGTCGGCGTGGTGCAGCACGTACATGACGTGCGTACCGCCAACCCCGGCCGGATCGTACAGGCCCGCGTTGTCATAACCACGAGTTTTCAGCTCGCCCACGCGCTCTGCCGCCAGCGTTTTCATATCCTCTTTAGAACCAAAGTGGATAGCGCCGGTTGGGCAGGTCTTCACGCATGCAGGCTCCTGGCCGACGGTAACGCGGTCCACGCACAGCGTGCATTTGTAGACGCGGTTATCTTCCGGGTTCAGGCGCGGTACGTCGAACGGACAGCCCGCGATGCAGTAGCCGCAGCCGATGCACTGTTCGGACTGGAAGTCGACGATGCCGTTGGCATACTGAATGATAGCCCCTTCTGACGGACATGCCTTCAGGCAGCCCGGATCCGCGCAGTGCATACAGCCGTCTTTGCGGATAAGCCATTCCAGCTTGTCGTTCTGCTCCACTTCCGAGAAACGCATCACCGTCCAGGACTTGGCGGTCAGGTCCGCCGGGTTGTCGTACACCCCGACGTTGTGACCCACTTCGTCACGCAGATCGTTCCACTCCGAGCAGGCCACCTGACAGGCTTTACAGCCGATGCAGGTGGTCACGTCGATAAGCTTCGCCACCTCCTGCTGGTGGTCCCGCGCCTGAGGCGCGGGCGTGAAACTATTTGTCGCGGAACGACGGATAATGTCTTGAGATTGATAAGCCATAGGTCGTCTCCGTTACACCTTTTCCACGTTCACGAGGAAGGCCTTAAACTCCGGCGTCTGCGTGTTCGCATCGCCGACGAACGGCGTCAGGGTGTTCGCAATGAACCCTTTCTTCGCCACGCCCTCATAGCCCCAGTGAATCGGAATACCGATGGTATCCACCTGCTGGCCGTGAACGTTCAGCGTGCGAATACGCTTGGTCACCACCGCCTTGGCTTTAATGTAGCCGCGGTTAGAGGAAACCTTCACGGTATCGCCGTGGGCGATGCCGAGCTTGTTCGCCAGCTTCTCGCCGATCTCCACAAACTGTTCCGGCTGCGCGATGGCGTTAAGCAGCGCGTGCTTGGTCCAGTAGTGGAAGTGCTCGGTCAGACGGTAGGTGGTGCCCACGTAAGGGAACTTGTCCTTTTTACCCAGCGCTTCAAAGTCGCCCTTGAAGATACGGGCCGCCGGGTTAGAGACCACGTTCGGGTGCAGCGGGTTGGTACCCAGCGGCGTCTCAAACGGCTCGTAGTGTTCCGGGAACGGCCCTTCTGCCATCTTATCAATGGCAAACAGACGTCCCATCCCTTCAGGCTGCATGATAAACGGCCCGACGTCGCTGCCCGGTGCGGCAGTGCTGTAGTCCGGAATATCCACGCCGCCCCATTTCGCGCCGTCCCACTTCAGCAGCTGACGCTTCGGATCCCACGGGTTGCCCTGTGGGTCAGCGGAGGCACGGTTATAGAGAATGCGGCGGTTGAGCGGCCACGCCCATGCCCAGCCCAGCGTATTGCCGAGGCCCGACGGATCGGCGTTGTCGCGGTTGGCCATCTGGTTGCCTTTCGGCGTCCAGCTACCGGCAAAGATCCAGCAGCCGCTTGACGTGGTACCGTCATCGCGCAGGTGCGCGAAGGTGCTGAGCTGATCGCCTTTCTTCGCCAGCACGGTGCCGGTGGCCGGGTCGATAACGTCCGCCAGCGCCTTACCGTTGCTCTCCATGGCCACTTCTTCGGGCGCAGGGTTTTCCGGCGTCGAGTAGTTCCAGGTCATGTTCAGAACCGGTTCCGGGTTCGCGCCGCCTTCAGCCGCGTACATCTTACGCAGGCGCAAGAAGATACCGGCCAGGATCTCGCCGTCGTTCATGGCGATGCCCGGGGCGTCCGCGCCTTTCCAGTGCCACTGCAGCCAGCGTCCGGAGTTAACGATAGACCCGTTCTCTTCCGCGAAGCAGGTGGACGGCAGACGGAACACTTCGGTCTGAATCTTCGACGGATCGACGTCGTTCGATTCGCCGTGGTTCTGCCAGAAGGTTGAGGTCTCGGTATTGAGCGGGTCAATCGTCACCAGGAACTTCAGCTTCGACAGAGACTCAACAACCTTGTTCTTGTTCGGGAACGAGGCCACCGGGTTAAAGCCCTGGCACAGATAGCCGTTCACTTTGCCCTGGTGCATCATCTCGAAATACTGCAGAACGTCGTAGCCTTTGTCCCACTTCGGCAGCCAGTCAAAGCCCCAGCTGTTTTCCGCCGTTGCTTTATCCCCGAAGAACGCTTTCATCATCGAGACGAAGAACTTCGGATAGTTGCCCCAGTAGTTCACCTGGCCTTCCAGCAGCGGTTTAGGCGTGCTGGCCGTGAGGTAGGTTTGCAGGTCGGTCTGCTTCTCGCTTGGCAGGGTCATGTAGCCCGGCAGGCTTTGCGACAGCAGGCCGAGGTCGGTCAGGCCCTGAATGTTGGAGTGACCGCGCAGGGCGTTCACGCCGCCGCCTGCCATCCCCATGTTGCCGAGCAGCAGCTGAACCATCGCCATGGTACGGATGTTCTGCGCGCCGATGGAGTGCTGCGTCCAGCCGAGGGCGTAGAGGAACGACGCGGTTTTGTCTTTCGCGCTGGTTTCGGCGATCAGCTCGCACACCTTCAGGAAGTCCGCCTTCGGCGTACCGCAGATGTTTTCGACAACTTCAGGCGTGTAGCGGGAGACGTGCTCTTTCAGCAGGTTCCACACGCAGCGCGGGTGTTGCAGGGTGGTGTCGCGCTTCGCAAAGCCTTTCTCATCCAGCTCGTAGTTCCAGCTGGTTTTGTCGTATTTGCGTTTTTCGGCGTCGTAACCGCTGAACAGGCCATCTTCGAAGTGGTAATCCTCACGCACGATCAGGCTGGCGTTGGTATAGGCTTCGGTGTATTCGCGGTTATATTTTTCGTTGGTCATCAGGTACAGCAATACGCCTGACAGGAAAGTGATGTCAGTACCTGAACGAATAGGGGTGTAGAAATCCGCCACTGACGCCGTACGCGTAAAGCGGGGATCGATCACAATCAGTTTCGCACCGTTGTGGATTTTGGCTTCCATCGCCCAGCGGAACCCGACAGGGTGCGCTTCAGCGGCGTTACCGCCCATCACCACAATGAGGTTGGCGTTCTTGATGTCGACCCAGTGGTTGGTCATCGCACCGCGACCAAATGTTGGAGCAAGACTTGCTACCGTTGGTCCGTGTCAGACACGCGCCTGGTTGTCGACCGCGAGCATACCGAGTGCGCGCGTAAATTTCTGGGTTAAATAGCCGGTTTCGTTGCTGGAGGCAGAGGCACACAGCATCCCGGTGGAGAGCCAGCGGTTGACCGTCACGCCGTCGGCGTTCTTCTCAACAAAGTTGGCATCGCGATCTTCTTTAATGTGTTTTGCGATGCGGTCGAACGCCTCTTCCCAGCTGATCTGCTGCCATTTGTCGGAGCCTGGCGCGCGGTATTCCGGGAATTTCAGGCGGCTTTCGGAGTGGATGAAGTCCACCAGACCGGCCCCTTTCGGGCACAATGCGCCGCGGTTAACCGGATGATCCGGGTCACCTTCGATATGGAAAATAGACGCTTTGGCGTTTTTAGCACCGTCGCCGAGGCTATACATCAATAGCCCGCAACCGACAGAGCAGTACGTACAGGTATTACGGGTTTCACGGGTGCGCAGCAGCTTATACTGCCGCGTTTCCGCCAGCGCTACGCCGGGGGCAAAGCCCAGCGCCGCTGCCGTGGTGCCTGCCATACCGCCAGCGCAGATCTTAAAGAACTGCCTTCTGCTGACCTGCATGGGTCACTCCTTGTTTCGACATTGCTTACATATGTAGTTTTGACTTCGCGGTTGAGAATTGACCGCAAAGGAAAAAATTTGCGTTAATCCCTCAATTCCACGAGGGATATCATCAGAATACCACAATGTCGGTACAGCTGTTCTAATGGCGTTAATACAAAGTGAACGTATTATCACCATGTTGATTATAAAGTGTGATATCGATCACATTAACCGCTCGGCATGTTAAAGCGATGTAGCCGGTGTCAGGTTGCACCCCTGCTAAATGAGTAGGAGAATGGTTGTCGAAAAGTTGATCCATACTATGCGTAAAGCCTGTGGTTTATGCTGCAATAGCAGGCTCACCTCCGTGGTTGTTCAGGAATACCGCCGTGTCTAAACAAAACCGTGCTACCCATCCGTCGCCACTGCCTGCAGGCATTGTGGAAGTGTCGGTACGCAGACCGCCCAACATTACCCACGCCACGCCCGATTTTCTGGCGGAGGAAGTGCCCGTTGCGCTCGTTTACAACGGTATCTCGCACGTGGTGATGATGGCTTCGCCGAAGGATCTCGAACTGTTTGCCATCGGCTTTTCCCTCTCGGAAGGCATCATCGAGCGTCCGCAAGACATCTACGGTATGGACGTGGTCCAGGCCTGCAACGGTCTTGAAGTGCAAATCGAACTCTCCAGCCGTCGCTTTATGGGGCTGAAAGAGCGCCGCCGCGCGCTGGCCGGGCGCACCGGCTGCGGCGTCTGCGGCGTTGAGCAGCTCAATGATATCGGCAAACCCGTTGCGCCACTGCCGTTTACCCAGACCTTTAATCTGGCAAACCTCGACCCTGCGCTTGAGCATCTCAACGACGTGCAGCCCATCGGCCAGCTGAGCGGCTGCACGCACGCGGCGGCGTGGGTGTTACCGTCGGGAGAGATTGCCGGTGGGCATGAAGACGTGGGCCGCCACGTGGCGCTGGATAAGCTGCTCGGTCGCCGGGCGCGTGAAAGCGAGCTCTGGCAGCAGGGCGCGGCGCTCGTTTCCAGCCGGGCCAGCTACGAGATGGTGCAAAAATCGGCCATGTGCGGCGTGGAAATTTTGTTTGCAGTGTCGGCGGCGACCACGCTGGCGGTGGAGGTCGCGGAGCGCTGCAACCTGACGCTGGTGGGCTTCTGCAAGCCGGGTAGGGCGACAATTTATACCCATCCACAGCGATTGCTTGTTGATCAATAATTTTGAATGATAATAGCAAATCCTTCCGCTTTTAGTTGTTCGCGATGAGGTCTAGTATTTATCTCATCAAGGCACGGTGCCTTACCTAAACAACTTAATGAAAGGGTTTATATCATGAAAAGCATCAAAACTTTTGTCGCTGTTATCGCTCTGGCTACTTCTTTCGGTTCTTTTGCTGCGCAGACCGTCACCGCAACCGCCTCTACCATTGATGGTGCAGAAGCGAAAATCGCGGCGCAGGCTCAGGAAGCAGGTGCGTCCTCTTACAAAATTACCCAGGCATTTACCGGTAACCGCGTACACATGACCGCTGAACTGAACAAATAAGCCATCCGTCACACCGTCGAAAGAGCGCCCCCGGGGCGCTTTTTTAGTTTATGCCCGCCACGCGCAGCAGCGCGGTTACCACTGCCGCCGCCACGATCACCACAATTAACGGCATTTTCCGCCAGGCTAAAAACACCGCAAACGCCACGCCCAGCACGCGCGCCATGCCGGCGAAGTGTTCCCCTTCATAAAACGTGGTCGCCAGCGCCACGGAGAACAGCAATACCGTTGCCGCATCTGACAGAAGCGCCTGAGAGCGCTCTGACAATGCCAGCCTGCTGCCCAGCTTCGCCCCGCCAAGGCGCATCAGATAGGTTCCCGCAGACAAAATGGCGATGCCGAGAATAAAAAAGGTCATATTTTCCATTATTTTTTCCTCGCAGCGAGACCGAGTAAAGAGAGCAGCACCGGCAAACCCACCGGGGCGAACGGCACGGCGGCCAGAGATAATACGGCGCCGCTGCAGGCGCGGATGAGCGTGGTACGGTTTTTAAACGCGGGAACCACTAGCGCCAGAAGAATGGCGGGAAATACCGCGTCCAGCCCGATGGTTTCCGGATCGGGGAGCAGTTTACCGACCATCGCCCCCAGCAGGGCCCCCAGCGGCCAGATAATTGCCACGCCTAAGCCGCATAGCCAGTACGCGGCTTTGCGCTGTTCAGGCGTTTTTTGCGACAGGCCAAACACCACGCTTTCGTCGTTCATGATGTGGCAGCCCAACAGGCTCAGACCACGCTTGCCCACCAGTTCCCGCACCGTCACGCCAAACGGCACGTGCCGCGCGTTGACCAGCAACCCCGCCGCCGCGGCCGCCAGCGGGTTACCGCCGCTCGCCACAATGCCGATAAACATGAACTCGGACGCGCCCGCCAGCACGGTAATGGAGAGCACAAACGGTACCCAGACCGGAAAGCCGTAGGCCATCGCCAGGGAGCCGTAGGACATGCCGACCACGCCGACCGCGAGGCAGACCAGAATGATTGCTTTTATGGTGTCGCCTTTCAGGCAGGAGAGATGATGCTTCATACAATTTTAGCCATATCGAACGTGTTTCCATTATAATGAACGCAACAGAACTGTTTTTCAAGACGAACGATTCGTTCGGTTTATAGAACAAAAAGGGCCGTTATATGACGCAGCCAATCAGCGTGATCGCCAAAAGCCTGGTGCGAGAACGCCTGCGAACCGGGCTTTCGCTGGCGGAAATAGCTCGCCGTGCCGGGATCGCGAAATCGACGCTTTCACAGCTGGAATCCGGCAACGGTAACCCTAGCCTGGAAACGCTGTGGTCGCTCTGCGTGGCGCTGGATATTCCTTTTGCCCGCTTGTTTGAGCCGCAGCTGCCAACCACCCAGGTGATCCGCCGTGGTGAAGGGACGAAAGTGGTCGCCGGACAGGCAAACTATGAAGCCATATTGCTGGCGGCGTGTCCACCCGGCGCCCGGCGCGACATCTATCTGCTGCTCACCCAGCCGGGGGCAGACCGTATCTCCCAGCCGCACCCGCCGGGGTCAGTTGAACACATCATTGTGACGCAGGGACGTGCGATGGTCGGTTTGACCGACGCAGCGGAAGAGCTGGGGCCGGGAGATTACATCTGTTATCCCGCCGATCGGCCGCATATCTTTAAGGCGCTGGAGCCAGACACACACGCGCTGCTGGTGGCGGAACAAAATTAACGTAGATACGGAAAATCATGTCGCTTAAAGCCATTGCCAAAGAGCTGGGCCTCTCCATTACCACCGTCAGCCGCGCCCTCAACGGCTATGACGACGTCTCTGCTGAAACGCGCGCCCGCGTGGAGGCCGAGGCTCAGCGCCGTGGTTACCGACCGAACACCTTCGCCCGCCGCCTGAAGATGGGCAAAATAGACGCCGTCGGGCTGGTGTTTCCCGTCCATCCTGTTCCGCTCAATAACAGCGTATTTATGGACATGGTCGGCGAAATTAGCCACGAACTGGCGCGACATGAGATCGACCTGCTGCTCATCGCCGACGACGATCTGGCGGATAAGCACAGCTATATGCGCATGGTGCAAAGCCGGCGCGTGGACGCGCTGATTGTGGCGCATACGCTGGATCGCGATCCGCGTCTTGAGCAGCTGCAGGCCGCCGGGTTCCCTTTCCTGGCGCTCGGGCGCAGCCAGCTGCCGCAGCCGTACGCGTGGTTTGATTTCGACAACTATGCCGGTACGTACAAGGCTACCCGCTGGCTGATTGAGAAAGGCCATCAGCGCATCGCGCTGCTCGGCGAAAGCAACAATCAGGCATTTATCACCCAGCGTCGTCAGGGCTATCTGGACGCCCTGCGGGAAGCCGGGCTTTCCAGCGAATGGCTGCGCGCTATGCCGCCGTCGCGCCGCGTGGGGTATGCCACCACGAAAGAGCTGCTTGCCCTGCCGCAGCCGCCCACGGCCATCATTACTGACTGCAACACCCACGGCGACGGGGCGGCGATGGCGCTCGTGCAGCTGGGGCGTTTATCCGGCGACAACGCCGTGTCGCTGGTGGTCTACGACGGCCTGCCGCAGGACAGTATCGTCGATATCGACGTGGCATCGGTGATCCAGTCCACCCGTCAGGGCGTCGGAAAACAGATTGCCGACATGGTGCGCCAGCTGATTAACGGCGACGATATTGCGCAGCTTCAGGTGCTCTGGCAGCCGGAATTCTCCCCCGGGCAGACGGCCTGAATATCTCCATTTTCTAAACCCGATCACAAATCCGAAACGTTTTGGTTTGTATCCGAAACGTTTCGGATCAAAACTCAAGGCATCCCATGACAGGAGATGTCTGATGCAAGATTCTATATTACGACTTGAAAGCGCGACGGTGGATGTGGTGATAAAAACGCGCCCGTTCGCCGAAATTATTTACTGGGGGCCGCATCTTCAGCACTTTTCGCCGCAGAATGCTGAAACCCTTTCCCGGCCCGTTGCTAACGGCAGGCTGGACGTTGACTCCCCGGTTACGCTAATGGCTGAGCTCGGGCACGGCCTGTTTGGCTCGCCGGGCATCGAGGGGCATCGACAGGGGCTGGACGGCTCCCCGGTGTTCACAACCACGCAGGTACAGCAGGAACCCAAAATCCTGACAATTACCGCTGAAGATAACTACGCGGGCCTTCGTCTGACCAGCGAGCTGGCGCTGGACGCCAGCGGCGTGCTGGTGGTGCGTCACGGCTTAACGAACCTGAAAGCAAACCCCTGGCAGGTTGACCGCTTTGCCGTTACGCTGCCGGTGGCCGAGCGCGCCCGGGAGGTGATGGCCTTCCACGGACGCTGGATCAGAGAGTTCCAGCCGCACCGCATAAACCTTGAACACGACAGCTTTGTCATTGAAAACCGCCGGGGTAAAACCTCCCACGAACACTTCCCTGCACTGATAGCCGGTACGTCGTCGTTCAGCGAAATGCAGGGCGACGTCTGGGGCGTGCATCTGGGCTGGAGCGGGAACCACCGCCTGCGCGCGGAGGCGAAAACCGACGGTCGCCGTTATATTCAGGCCGAAGCGCTCTACCTGCCGGGGGAAATGACCGTTGAAGAGGGAGATACCCTCTGGACCCCGCGCCTTTATGCCAGCTACTCCGCGCGGGGCCTGAACGGCATGAGCCAGCAGTTCCACCGCTACCTGCGCGACAACGTCATTCGCTTCCCGGAAAGCAAGCCGCGTCCGGTGCACCTCAATACCTGGGAGGGGATCTACTTCAACCACGATCCGGACTACATCATGCGCATGGCCGACGAGGCCGCCGCGCTGGGCGTGGAGCGCTTTATTATTGACGACGGCTGGTTCAAGGGCCGCAACGACGACCATGCCGCGCTGGGCGACTGGTACCTGGATGAGAAAAAATACCCGAACGGCCTGACGCCGGTGATTGATCGCGTCAAACGGCTCGGCATGGAGTTTGGCATCTGGGTTGAGCCGGAGATGATCAACCCGGATTCCGATCTGTATCGTGCCCATCCCGACTGGGTGCTGGCGCTGCCGGGCTACGCTCAGGCGACCGGGCGTCATCAGCTGGTGCTCAACCTCAACATCCCGCAGGCTTTTGAATATCTGGTGGAACGCATAATCGGCTCGTCGTTTGCCACTACCGCCGTGGAGGTCATTGCCCTGAAGATGCTGCACGCGCTGGAGGTCCCGTTCCTGCTGGTGGGCGCCTTTAAGTACATCACCGGGGTGTTTGATACCCGTCTGTCGGCGACGATCTATTTGATTGGCTTCCAGTTCGCGAAACAGTCGGCGGCGATTTTCCTTTCTGCCTTTGCCGGGAATATGTATGACCGGATCGGCTTCCAGGAGACGTACCTGATGCTGGGCTGTTTCGTACTGGCAATTACGGCGGTGTCGGCGTTTACGCTGAGCAGCAGGCGTGAGATGGCGGCAGGCAATAAGGCGGTAGAAGTCCATTAACGTCCTGAACCTGTTCACCATTTTAGCATTGGTCAGAAAATGAATAACCTTATAAAAACTACGGCATTGATAATCATTTTCAATATCATTTAATTAACTATAATGAACCAACTGCTTACGCGGCATTAACAGCTGTGCCGCCCGACAATAATGGAGAGGATTATGAGTTATACACTGCCATCCCTGCCGTATGCCTACGACGCACTGGAACCGCATTTCGACAAGCAGACGATGGAAATCCATCACACTAAACACCACCAGACCTACGTGAACAACGCGAACGCCGCGCTGGAAAGCCTGCCTGAGTTCGCTAACCTGTCTGCTGAAGAGCTGATCACCAAGCTGGACCAGCTTCCTGCGGACAAAAAAACCGTTCTGCGCAACAACGCGGGCGGTCACGCTAACCACAGCCTGTTCTGGAAAGGCCTGAAAACCGGTACCACCCTGCAGGGCGACCTGAAAGCGGCTATCGAGCGCGATTTCGGTTCCGTTGACAACTTCAAAGCGGAATTCGAAAAAGCCGCTGCCACCCGTTTCGGCTCCGGCTGGGCGTGGCTGGTTCTGAAAGGTGACAAGCTGGCGGTGGTGTCTACCGCTAACCAGGACTCCCCACTGATGGGTGAAGCGATTTCTGGCGCATCCGGTTTCCCAATCCTGGGTCTGGACGTGTGGGAACACGCTTACTACCTGAAATTCCAGAACCGTCGCCCGGACTACATCAAAGCCTTCTGGGACGTGGTGAACTGGGACGAAGCAGCAGCGCGTTTCGCCGCTAAAAAATAAGGTTGCATTGACGCCTGTGAGAAGCGAGTCTGATGACTCGCTTTTTTTGTATCTGCATAATGGAGGCAGCGATGCATTACCCGGTGAATGTATTTACAGGCAAGGTCAGGGAGTACGACGGCAGCCGCCCGAGCGCCATCGCCAAAATTCAGGTCGACGGCGAGCTGACGTTAACCGAGCTTGGGCTGGCGGGCGACGAGCAGGCCGAAAAGAAAATCCACGGCGGGCCGGAGCGCGCGCTGTGCCACTATCCGCGCGAGCACTATCAGCACTGGAAAGCGGAGTTCCCTGAGCAGGCGGATCTCTTCGTAGCCCCCGCGTTTGGCGAGAATCTCTCCACTGAAGGGCTCACCGAAAAGAACGTTTTTATCGGTGATATCTACCGCTGGGGCGATGCCCTGATTCAGGTGACGCAGCCGCGCTCGCCGTGCTTCAAGCTCAACTTCCATTTCGGCATTCACGACATGTCGGCCCAGATGCAAAGCGCGGGTAAAACCGGCTGGCTGTATCGCGTGGTACAGGCAGGGCAGGTTTCAGCGGACGCGCCGCTCGAGCTGGCGTCACGCCTGAGCGAGGTATCTGTGTATGACGCCTGCGCCATCGCCTGGCATATGCCGTTTGATGACGAGCAGTATCACCGCCTGCTGTCGGCGGCCGGGCTCTCGACAAGCTGGACCAGAACGATGCAGAAGCGGCGTTTAAGCGGCAAGATCGAGGATAATTCGCGGAGATTGTGGGGAAAATAGTCTTCCGTGGAGAGTAGGCCGGGTAAGGCGAAGCCGCCACCCGGCTTTTTTATTGGCATCTGAGCGTGAATTTGCCCGGTGGCGCTGCGCTTACCGGGCCTACAATCACTGGTGCGTTATGAACGCTTATACAGCGGCAGCCACAGCGTTAACCGCAAACCGCCCAGCGGGCTGTCGTCGGCTTTCACCCAGCCGCGGTGCTGCTGCATGGCGGTTTCAACAATCGCCAGACCCAGCCCCGTGCCGCCAGATTCCCGGTCGCGCGCCTCGTCGGTGCGGTAGAACGGACGGAAAATCTGCTCGCGGTCTTCCGGGCTGACGCCAGGGCCGTCGTCATCGACGATGACGGTGATCCCGTCTTTATCCACCGAGAACGCCACCTCAATCTTCGTGTGCGAGTAGCGCAGGGCGTTACGCACGATGTTCTCCAGCGCGCTTTCCAGCGCGTTAGGGTTACCGTACAGCGGCCACGGGCCCGGTGGGAAGTTGACGGTAAAGGATTTACCCATCTGTTCCGCTTCGAACGCCGCGTTGTCCAGCACTTCATGCCACAGGTGATTGGCTTTCACCGTTTCGCTGACCAGCGCGTTTTTCTGCTGATTACGCGACATGACCAGCAGGTCGTTGATCATGCTGTCCAGCCGGTGAGCTTCCGTTTCAATGCGCTCCAGCTCTTTGCTCTCACCGCTGCGGCGGCGGAGCAGGGCGGTGCCGAGCTGCAAGCGCGTAAGCGGGGTACGCAGCTCGTGCGAGATATCCGACAGCAGACGCTGCTGTGCGGTCATCATGCGATCGAGAGCGCTGACCATCTGGTTGAAACTGGTCCCGGCGGCAAGAAACTCCTGCGGTCCGGCTTCCAGTTCAGGGTGCTGTCGCAGGTTACCCTGCGCCACCTCATCGGCAGCATTTTTCAGCTTACGGGCCGGTTTTGCCAGGCTCCACGCCAGCCATAACAGCAGCGGCGAGCTGACCAGCATGGTGACAATCAGCAGCAGGAGAGGGCGGTCAAACAGCAGGTTGATAAAATCGGACTGGGAACTGCTCGCCGGACGTATCAGGTAGAGCTGATAGTTATCCTCGCCGTCTCGGACGGAGAAAGGCCCCACCATCTCAACGCGGCCATATTTCTTCTTCTGGGGATGATCGGCGTTATCCGCCTGGCCAATGAAGTTACGGATAATCTGCATTTCATTGCGATCGGCCCCAATGACGCGGCCTTCGCTGGTCACCAGCAGCAGGCGTTGTCCGGGCGGCGCCCACTTGTCGATAGCGCGAAACAGCCTGCGCCACCACATCAAATCGTTTGGCGGATCGTTTGCCAGCTCGGCTTCCACGTGCTGCTCGATCATCACGCCCTGACGTTGCTCACTGTCGAGAAGCTCCGTCATCTGGCGTGAGTCGAGTTTTGGCAACATCAGTACGAGCATTAAAACCAGTGCCAGCGTCAGCCAGAAGATGGCGAAGATGCGGGCGGTTAAGCTTCCTATCATGAAGCGGAAACCATCAGATAGCCGCGACCACGCAGGGTTTTAAACCATGGGTGACCGTCTTTACGCTCCGGCAGCTTACGGCGCAGGTTAGAGATGTGCATGTCGATGGCGCGGTCAAACGGGGTGAGGCGCTTGCCCAGCACTTCCTGGCTCAAATGTTCACGCGATACCACCTGGCCCAGATGCTGTGCCAGGAGATACAGCAGGGTGAACTCCGTGCCGGTCAGTTCCAGCGTCTGGCCATCAAAGCTCGCTTCCTGACGGCCCGGGTTCAGGCTCAGGGAGTCGACTTCAAGGGTAGGTGAGCTGTTGTCGGTATTTTGCTGCTGCTCGCTCCAGTGGGAACGACGCAGGATGGCGCGAATACGGGCCACCAGTTCACGGTCGTTAAACGGCTTCGGTAAATAGTCATCCGCGCCCAGCTCAAGGCCGAGTACGCGGTCGAGTTCGCTGCCGCGGGCGGTCAGCATGATAACGGGCGTCTGGTGTGTCTGGCGAAGCTCTTTCAACGTATCAATGCCGTTTTTCTTCGGCATCATCACGTCGAGCAAAAGTAAATCGATGCTGTCGTCAAGGAGACTCAGCGCCTGCTCACCATCGTGGGCAACCAGGACGTTGAAACCTTCCATGTCGAGCAACTCCTTCAAAAGGGATGTGAGCTCTCGGTCATCATCAACTAACAGGATTTTATTCATTGTTTAAATACCTCCGAGGCAGAAATTACGACATCAAGGCTGTCTAATCCATGACTTTACGTTGTTTTACACCCCCTGACGCATGTTTGCAGCCTGAATCGTAGACTGTCTCTCGTTGAATCGCGACACGAAAGATTTTGGGAGCAAGTGATGCGCAAAGTTACCGCTGCCGTCATGGCCTCAACGCTGGCGTTCAGTGCGTTTAGCCAGGCTGCTGTAGCTATCAACGGCGATAACGGTCCCTCACCAGAGGGCGCAACGCAGCTCAGTAGCCAAAGCCATATGTTTGACGGCATAAGTTTAACCGAACATCAGCGTCAACAGATGCGAGATCTGATGCAGAGGGCACGACACGACCAGCCCCCTGTTAATGTTAGCGAAATGGAGACAATGCATCGCCTTGTCACCGCAGAAAATTTTGACGAAAGCGCTGTACGCGCTCAGGCCGAAAAAATGGCACAGGAGCAGGTTGCCCGCCAGGTCGAGATGGCGAAGGTCCGCAACCAGATGTTCCACCTGCTAACGCCGGAGCAGCAAGCGGTTTTGAACACCAGACATCAGCAGCGCATGGACCAGCTGCGTGAGGTTGCACGGATGCAGCGAAGCTCAGAAGCGACGTTTTTCAGTAGCAATAGCAGTACCCGTAGTAACCAGTAACCCTGTTTTCCTTGCCATAGACACCATCCCTGTCTTCCCCCACACGATGTGGGGGTTTTTTTTATCAATAACTTACAGCCTCAAGTGAAAACAGCTACTTACAAAAAGCTGGAGCCAGCCTGAGCCATTTCAAATACCCCGGAGTGTGGACGCAATGTGGACACTCCGGGACATTATCAATTACACAGACACGCCACCGGCAAGCGGATTTAAAGCGACAGCATTTTGCAAATAGTCAGGCGATAAGTGAGCGTAGACCATCGTTTGCTGAATGCTCGCATGTCCAAGGATTTGCTGTAGTGCGATTATGTTTCCCCCGTTCATCATGAAGTGACTGGCGAAGGTGTGTCGCAGGATGTGCGTTGCCTGGTTCGGCGGGATGTCTGGTTTAACCATCCGCAGTATCTTGCAAAACTTCTCATAATCGACTTTGAACAGCTTCCCGCTGGCTTTCTCCTTGATCAGCTTTTCCAATTCTGCCGAGATTGGAACAGTTCTCTTTTTCCCGTTTTTTGTTTTCAGGAACGTGACGCGACAGTTAACGATCTGAGAGGGCTTAAGAGTTGCTATCTCCGTCCACCTTCCGCCGGTGCTTACCCCAAGCAGCGCAACCAGTAGATCATCGCCTTCTACGCTATCCAAAAGCTTCGCTATTTCTGCCTTCTCCAGAAACGTCATTTCGGGATTAGCTTCAGCCAATGGCGGCAATCCGTGAACAGGATGTGCGCCGCGACGTTTCCCCATATTGCAGTAAAAACCACGTTATGCACAGGCGCAAGACGCTGGCACGGCACAAGGTAGAGGCATTGATTAGCCGCTGGCGCCAGGCTGCGAGGGAAGTGTGATTCATGGGGCATACTGTAATTTCATATAGTATTCCGCTTTCCTGTTCGGTGAAAAAGTGCAATACTATAAGTAGTCCAATTGTTTGTTTTTATAATTTGTTTAAAATTAAGAGGTTACGATTAAGATGGGCGACTTAAGTGGTGTTCAGTCAGATTTAGCCCAGCTAGTTAGACTGGTAATAGCTGAACAGTATGATGATGTTCGGTTGTATGTCGCTCGCTTGGTGCGCAAATATCGGGAAACTATGCCTGCTCTATCTGAGCAGCTTGATCTTTATTTACGGAACAAACCGCAGAAGCCTGCCCAAGGTCTGCGAAAGGCTACGATGCCAAAACCGACTCAGTCTCAGGTTATGCCTGTGGACGAGGATTCAAGGTTAACTTTACTGAAAGCACCAAATGAAAAGATTACCAGTAAGCCATTGCTTTCTAGTCAGATAGAAGACTCACTGGATCAGATTATTCTTGAACGTAAGCACATAGACCGTCTTAAGACCCTTGGCTTACAACCAACACGTTCCGCAATTTTTGTTGGCCCACCAGGTGTGGGTAAAACGCTTACGGCAAGTTGGTTAGCACAGAAATTAGGTGTTCCTTTCTATGTTCTGGATTTAACTGCTGTAATGAGTAGTTATCTTGGGAAAAGCGGAAATAACCTTCGTGCGGCTCTTGATTTCGCAAAGAGAGGGCCGTGTGTTCTTCTGTTAGATGAAATTGACTCAATAGCCAAAAAAAGAAGCGATGATTCTGATGTAGGAGAATTAAAGAGGCTTGTTACTGTGATACTTCAAGAGGTTGATGAATGGCCTTCTTCAAGTCTGTTGCTTGCTGCAACTAACTTTGCTGAGTTGATTGATCCGGCATTATGGAGACGTTTTGATTTGGTTCTGAATTTTGAGAAACCAAATAGTGAAAGCATTAAAGAGGCTATTAAGCGTTTTTTAGGCCCCGACTATGCCATTTTTGCTCGTTGGATAGATTTGCTTGTCATCATGTTCAAAGATGAATCATTCAGTAATATTGAGCGTTCTATTAATAAATTCCGCCGCTCAGTTGCTTTAGGCATATCTTCAGATGAGGAGTTGATTGAATCTTTCATTAAAGATGGTCTATCAGATTTAGAAAGGAATGAACGTATTGAAATAGCTGTTAACCTTAACAGACATTCTAAACTATCCCAACATGCCATATCAGACTTAACTGGGGTCAGCAGGGATACAATTAGAAAATATAGTTCTAAAAAGACTAACGCAGCATAGATAAGGAGTATGTATGGCGAAAACTAATTTTCTGATTGGACGCGGCGAGTTATTAACCAATGATATTCCCGGTCCAAAAAGAGCCCCAGGAAAAGCTGAGGTGTACTCTCTTTATGAATCGAAACAGCGCCTGTTACCGCAAATTGCATCTACGATAGAAAGTTTTGCTAAGTTACCTAGTCGGGCATGTCCTGACGATTATGCAGTAGCAAAGGTAACTATCAATCCAAGCTATATTGCGCGATCCTTTTTCCCTGCGAAGATGTTGAAATCGACCGGATTAACGTCAATTGGGAGCAGGACGGTTAGAGTTACGCCGCAAAGCTGGAAACGCAAAGTTGCTGTTTCTGAGGTTACAACAACACAGATGTTTATTGCGGGTAAAAGAGAATCATTCGAAGAGTTACCTCATTGGGTGTCTGGGCTTAAAGAGTTAACTGATGAAGCGATTGATTTTGCGCGTATAGAAAAGTTTGAAGCTTATTTGCCTGAAGAGCGTATTGTTACCGCAGGTGATATGGATACGTCGTATTTTGAGGTTGGCGTACATCTGTTGGCTGAGGATGGACAAGATTTGATCCAGCAACAATTTGTTCGATTCGCGTCAACTCTGAACATCAAAGTACATACCTCTTTAGCTTTTACCGCAGGTACGTTGTGGTTCGTGCCAATTCAGGCAGATCGAATTGCTATTGATAAGCTCGCAAAATTTACATTTGTACGCGTAATTAGACCTGTACCAAAGTTACGTGGTATTAGGCCTATACAAAGGGCTTCTGGGCCATTGGCCCAGTGTAAATTGCCTACTGAAGGTCCAGTATCTTCAGAAATAAAAGTCGCTATTCTTGATGGTGGTTTACCATCAGAGCATGCTATATCTCCGTGGTTAAAATCCTATAGGGTTTTGGACGATCATGCAGAAGATGATCCTGATGGTTTAGAGCATGGTTTAGCCGTATCTTCGGCTTTTTTATTTGGGCCAATTAGTAACAAGTCAGAGGTGCAAAGGCCATACTCTTATATTGATAACTTAAGGGTACTGGATAATAAGACCTGCCAAGAAGATCCTCTGGAGTTATATCGAACGTTGGGCTTCATTGAAGAAGTATTGTTGTCTCGTCAGTATCAATTTATCAACTTAAGTTTAGGACCGGATCTACCAATTGAAGATACGGAAGTTCACGCTTGGACCTCTGTAATAGATGATTTATTAAGTGATGGCGAAACACTAATGACTGTTGCTGTTGGGAACAATGGCGAAATGGATCGTGAGTCAGGTAATGCAAGGATTCAAGTACCATCTGATTGCGTGAATGCCTTGGCTGTTGGGGCTTGCGATAGTGTTAATGAAACTGAATGGAAACGAGCACCATATAGTGCTATTGGGCCGGGTAGAAGTCCTGGCGTGATGAAGCCTGATTTAGTTGCGTTTGGTGGCGATATCGACGAGTACTTTCATGTATTGGGAAAAGGTAAAAAACCTGTCATCACACCGCAACGGGGAACAAGTTTTGCTTCTCCTTACGCTTTGCGTGCGGCCGTTGGTGTTAGGGCGATTTTAGGAAGTGATTTGAGTCAACTGGCGATAAAAGCTTTATTGATTCATGCTTCAAAACCGCTTGATCACGCTTGCGCTGAAGTGGGTTGGGGGAAACTACCTGAGGACTTAAACGACATCATTGTCAGCCCTGATGGTGTTGCTCGTATTGTCTATCAAGGTGAATTGAAGCCAGGAAAATACTTACGCGCTTCTCTTCCCATT
Organism: Enterobacter sp. PP-008-ECC_S150; assembly: GCF_045257065.1. Taxonomy (NCBI): domain Bacteria; kingdom Pseudomonadati; phylum Pseudomonadota; class Gammaproteobacteria; order Enterobacterales; family Enterobacteriaceae; genus Enterobacter; species Enterobacter sp. PP-008-ECC_S150. Next base: position 52,892 of record NZ_JBJHHG010000019.1, read on the forward strand.
CCTGAAGGTGGCTTGAAAGGTAAAATAAACTTAACGGCAACTTTCTGTTATGCCACAACAACAGATCCGCAAGATTCGGCTTCCTACACAAAGGCTGGTCTTGAGGTTACATTCCGCCCAAATGATTCAAGAGTTAAAGATGGTAAACAGAATGCTGAAACTAAAGGGTTTTTTGAGCTAGCCAAATACTCAACTGAAAGTGAGCGGCGCTCTGATATGGGTAAATGGGAAACTGTGCTGCACAGTTCAAAGAACATGCTGGGATCAACTTTAAAAAATCCTGTGTTTGATATTCACTATAACGCTCGTGAAGCAGGGGCTAGCATAGCGAGTCACAAGGCGGAAAAGATAAAGTACGCTCTTATCATCACCGTGAAGGCAGCGAAGCACCAAGACCTGTATAACGAAATTTTACGTGCTTACAATCAGGTACTGGTCCCAATTCAACCTCAAACCTCCATTCCAATTCGTTCATAAATATTCATTACAACGAACCCCTCATGCGAGGGGTTTTTTATATGCACAATAGTGCGCAAAATTGCACAAAAAAATCAGCCCTTTTATTTGTGGATCTCCCAAGGATCTATTCTGGCTGACGGTGGATCTGCAAGTGCACAAAAAGACGCGTGTTTGTCGCGCGCAGGTGACGGGGGGAAAGCCCGCGCGACGGGGGAGGTAGGGGGTAGCCCCAAATAACGCGAAATCAGCGGCATTTTGGCCCGCTGACGCGTTTTGATTGCGGTGTGCTGATTCAGGTATTAATACAGGGTGAGGCGCTTAGAATGGCGCTGGTGCGCTTTGTGATTATATTGAGCATGGACGCCGCCGGGTGGCGGCTTCCGGGTTACTTACTGGTTTCAAGCAGGGCATAAGGTTTAAAGCGGATCACCTCCTCACCTAGCCAGTCGTTTACATGCTTCAGCGCTTCCATTGCGGGCATCAGTTCATTGATGGCAAACACGCGGGCGGCCTTCTCTACGTCACCAAATGAACCATTTCCATCAGGCATGGCTCCCATCAGTTGAGGTGGTACGCGGTGCGCTGCCAGAATGTCATCGCGGGTTACTGATTTGATATTCAGAAACTCATCCTTTGCGGATAGCGATCACGCGTAGCAGCGGTGACAGGCACAGATTCAGAATTGCAGATCGTGATGCTTATACCGGTGTCAGGGCGTACTGGCTGGATTTAAATTTTGGCAAAAAGAAAAAGGTCAGCGTAAAGCGCAGGGCATCAACGAAGAAGGCCGACAAGAGCAGCAGCCGTGAAGGGGATTATATTGAAGGCGCTGATGGTAATGTGTTCATCATGCGTAAGACGTTCCAGAATGAGGATGCAGCCCGGCGTGCAGCGGCTGCGAAGTGGCAACAATTGCAACGTGGCGCGGCTGAGTTCTCGATCACCCTGGCGCGGGGGCGCGCAGATTTGTACCCAGAAATGCACGCAACAGTAACCGGCTTCAAAGCTGATATTGACGCCCAGGACTGGATAATCAGCAAGGTACAGCATGATGTAGACAGCAACGGGTTCACTACACAGCTTAACTTGGAAGCAAAAATATCTGACTGGATTGCTGAAACTGAATAGAATGAATGTGAGTTCAACTCCCGTGGGGAGTCATCATTATGTTCAAATGTCCACATTGCGGCGCTACGGCCCGCACTCGTACCAGTAAGCCACTCAGTGAAGTTACGATCAGGTAGTATCACCAGTGCCAGAACATGGAATGCGGCCTGTCATTCACCACACTCAACAGCGTTGAAAAGATTGTCACCCGTCGCGAAAGAAGGGATCAGTTAGAACCCGGATTCATACCGGCGGGGGCATTCCCTGTTTCCCATTATGGACGCGAGCAGCTTAGTCTGACCCTGTGAAGAAGGCCCCGCTTAAGCGGGGCTTTTTTTCGATGTGTGGACGATGTGTGGACATCGGTAGAAAAAAAATCCTTATGTTTCTATTACTTACAGGGATAAATTAATCACCATCCCTGTCTTCCCCCACATGATGTGGGGGTTTTTTTTGCCTGCCATTCTGATTTGTTAACCGTTTATTCATCCTTCGACTCCCCATGCTTCCGTTATAATAGCGGCATGACATGACAGGAGCGTTTATGAATCAATCCTATGGAAGACTGGTAAGCCGGGCCGCAATGGCCGCGACGGTGATGGCGTCGTGTTTGCTGGTCATCAAGGTTTTCGCATGGTGGTATACCGGATCGGTGAGTATTCTGGCGGCGCTGGTGGACTCGCTGGTGGATATTGCCGCCTCGTTGACCAATCTGCTGGTCGTGCGTTACTCGCTGCAGCCAGCGGATGAAGAGCACACGTTTGGGCACGGTAAAGCGGAGTCGCTGGCCGCGCTGGCGCAAAGTATGTTCATTTCTGGTTCTGCGCTTTTCCTGTTTCTCACCGGTATTCAGCACCTCGTTTCGCCGACCCCGATGAACGATCCCGGCGTCGGCGTAGTTGTGACGGTGGTGGCACTTATTTGCACACTTGTTCTGGTAACGTTCCAGCGCTGGGTGGTTCGCAAAACGCAAAGCCAGGCCGTACGGGCGGATATGCTTCATTATCAATCTGATGTTATGATGAATGGGGCTATTCTTATTGCGCTCGGTCTGGCCTGGTATGGCTGGCATCGCGCCGATGCGTTGTTTGCGTTAGGGATTGGTATCTATATTTTATATAGCGCCCTGCGGATGGGGTATGAAGCGGTGCAATCACTGCTTGACCGCGCCCTCCCGGACTCAGAACGTAATGAAATTTTTTCTATTGTGACCGCCTGGCCCGGCGTCAGCGGTGCGCACGATCTTCGAACGCGGCAGTCAGGGCCGACCCGCTTTATTCAGATTCACATTGAAATGGAAGACAACCTGCCACTGGTACAGGCTCACGTGATTGCTGAGCAGGTCGAGCAGGCGATTTTGCAGCGTTTTCCTGGTTCTGACGTCATCATTCACCAGGATCCCTGCTCGGTTGTACCCGGACAGGTTGGACTTTCGTAATTGGTTGTAAAAAAGTGAGCCAGGCCAGCATTTTGTGTATAAATTACCGCCATTTGGCCTGACCTGAATCAATTCAGCCAGAAGGGATTGATATACTATTTGCAGTATTCGTTGGTCGATAAGTTTCTTCCGGCAACAGATTTCAATTTTGCATTCCTAAGTTCAGAGGTAGTCATGATTAAGAAAATCGGTGTGTTGACAAGCGGCGGTGATGCGCCGGGCATGAACGCGGCAATTCGCGGTGTTGTCCGCGCAGCGCTGACGGAAGGTCTGGAAGTTTTTGGTATCTATGATGGTTACCTGGGTCTGTATGAAGACCGTATGGTTCAGCTCGACCGTTACAGCGTGTCTGACATGATTAACCGTGGCGGTACCTTCCTTGGGTCTGCACGCTTCCCGGAATTCCGTGACGAACGCATCCGTGAAGTGGCTATCGAGAACATGAAGAAACGCGGTCTGGACGCCCTGGTGGTAATCGGCGGTGACGGCTCGTACATGGGTGCAAAACGTCTGACCGAAATGGGCTTCCCGTGCATCGGTCTGCCGGGCACTATCGACAACGACATTAAAGGCACTGACTACACCATCGGCTTCTTTACTGCACTGGGAACCGTTGTTGAAGCCATTGACCGCCTGCGTGACACCTCGTCTTCTCACCAGCGTATATCTATCGTTGAAGTGATGGGCCGTTACTGCGGTGACCTGACGCTGGCGGCAGCGATTGCGGGCGGTTGCGAATTTATCGTGGTACCAGAAGTTGAATTTAGCCGTGAAGATCTGGTGGCCGAAATCAAAGCGGGCATCGCGAAAGGTAAAAAACACGCGATCGTGGCGATTACCGAGCACATCTGTGACGTTGACGAGCTGGCGAAGTACATTGAAGCCGAAACCAAACGCGAAACCCGCGCGACCGTACTGGGTCACATCCAGCGCGGCGGTTCCCCTGGTCCTTACGACCGTATCCTGGCGTCCCGCATGGGCGCGTACGCTATCGATCTGCTGCTGCAGGGCCACGGCGGCCGCTGCGTCGGTATTCAGAACGAAAAACTGGTTCACCATGACATCATCGACGCGATTGAAAACATGAAGCGTCCGTTCAAGGGTGACTGGCTGGACTGCGCGAAAAAACTGTACTGATCGGCTGTGTTGCCCGGTGGCGCTGCGCTTACCGGGCCTACAAAAGCACGATTCGTAGGCCGGGTAAGGCGTAGCCGCCACCCGGCTTTTTAATGCGCGCACGCTTTTTATTCCACTACGTTATAGCCAATCTTTTTTTATTCTTTAATCATCGATTCTGTTTCTGGCACGCTGCATTCATCAAAACACTACATAAGAGAGCTGGGCGATGAATAAATGGGGCGTGGGTTTTACATTATTGCTGGCATCGACCAGCGTTCTGGCTAAGGATATCCAGTTACTGAACGTGTCATACGACCCGACGCGTGAACTGTACGAGCAATACAACAAGGCGTTTGCGGCGCACTGGAAGCAGGAAACCGGCGATAACGTGGTGGTTCGCCAGTCTCACGGCGGCTCCGGTAAGCAGGCGACCTCCGTCATCAACGGTATTGAAGCCGACGTGGTGACCCTGGCGCTGGCCTACGATGTCGACGCCATCGCCGAGCGTGGCCGCATCGATAAAAACTGGATCAAACGCCTGCCGGATAACTCCGCGCCATACACCTCAACTATCGTCTTCCTGGTGCGTAAAGGGAACCCGAAACAGATTAAAGACTGGAACGACCTGGTCAAACCGGGCGTGTCTGTGATTACCCCTAACCCGAAAAGCTCCGGCGGCGCTCGCTGGAACTACCTGGGCGCGTGGGGCTATGCGCTGCACCACAACAACGGTGACCAGGCCAAAGCACAGGAATTCGTGAAAGCGCTGTATAAGAACGTTGAGGTACTGGACTCCGGCGCGCGCGGTGCAACCAACACCTTCGTCGAGCGCGGCATTGGTGACGTGCTGATCGCCTGGGAAAACGAAGCCCTGCTGGCGACCCACGAGCTGGGTAAAGACAAATTCGAGATCGTGACCCCAAGCGAATCCATCCTCGCAGAGCCGACCGTCTCCGTGGTCGACAAAGTGGTAGAGAAGAAAGACACCAAAGCGGTAGCGGATGCTTACCTGAAGTATCTCTACTCGCCAGAAGGCCAGGAAATTGCGGCGAAAAACTTCTATCGTCCACGCGATGCGGCTGTCGCGAAGAAATACGAAGGGGAATTCCCGAAACTGAAGCTTTTCACCATTGATGATGTGTTCGGCGGCTGGACGAAAGCGCAGAAAGAGCACTTCTCTAATGGCGGCACCTTCGACCAGATTAGCCAGCGCTAATCCTTAGCCTGCGACACGATGACCCGGCGTGAGAAATCCGCCGGGTTTTTTATTTGGTCATCATTTTGCGTTACTCTTTTGCCTCTATTGAAAACAGGGAACGCGTTGTGAAAAAAATTATCGTATTGATCCTTATTGTCATCGCCCTTGCCGCGGGCGGCGTGTACTGGATGAAGGCGGATAATCCGAATGCGTTGCGTCATATCGTTCTCGACCAGTGCGTGCCGAACCAGATCCAGAATCGTAACCCGGCGCCGTGTGCGCAGGTGAAAACGGATGCAGGGTATGTGGTTTTTAAGGATCGCAACGGCCCGCTGCAATACCTGCTGATGCCAACATACCGCATCAACGGCACCGAGAGCCCGCTGCTGACCGAAGCGCACACGCCGAACTTTTTCTGGCTGGCCTGGCAGTCGCGCAGCTTTATGACCCTGAAGCGGGGATCCGAGGTGCCTGACAGCGCCATTTCGCTGACGATTAACTCGCCGACAGGGCGCACGCAGAACCATTTTCATATTCATATTTCCTGTCTGCGTCCGGACGTGCGCGAGAAGCTCAACGCGGCGCAGGGAGAAATCAGCACCCAGTGGCTGCCTCTTCCCGGAGGGCTGGAAGGGCATGAGTATCTTGCCCGTCGGGTGACGGAGAATGAACTGGTTCAGCGCAGCCCGTTTATGATGCTGGCAGAAGAGCTGCCGGAAGCGCGCGACCATATGGGGCGCTTCGCGCTAGCGATGGCGCAGCAGTCGGATGGTTCGTTTGTATTGCTGGCGACCGAGCGTAACCTGCTCACCCTTAACCGCGCGTCGGCTGAGGAACTGCAGGATCATCAATGCGCTATCCTGAACTGACCCCACCATAAATAGCGTTTACTCGTCATGCCTGTCACCGTAGACTTGCTGAAAAATTCTACAGGAGACAGGTATGTCGCTCTGGTTAACGCATCCTCTACTGCTGCCCTCCCTGATTGTTGGCGTCACCATCGTGCTGTGGGCGACGTCGCTATTACCGGAATTCATCACCGCGCTGCTGTTCTTTACGGCGGCGATGACAGCCAGAATCGCCCCGCCGGAGATGATTTTTGGCGGTTTTGCCTCTTCGGCCTTCTGGCTGGTCTTCAGCGGGTTTGTGCTCGGCGTGGCGATCCGCAAAACCGGCCTGGCAGACAGGGCCGCCCGGGCGCTGTCGGCAAAGCTGACCGACTCCTGGGTATTAATGGTAGCGAGCGTGGTGCTGCTGAGCTACGCGCTGGCGTTTGTGATGCCGTCGAACATGGGACGTATTGCGCTGCTGATGCCGATTGTCGCGGCGATGGCGAAACGCGCCGGCATCGCCGACGGCTCCCGCGCCTGGTTTGGCCTGGCGCTGGCTGTGGGGTTCGGGACCTTCCAGCTTTCGGCGACGATTCTGCCCGCTAACGTCCCTAACCTGGTGATGAGCGGCGCGGCGGAAGGCTCGTACGGCATCCACCTCAACTATGTCCCGTATCTGCTGCTGCATACGCCGGTATTGGGCATTCTGAAAGGCCTGATCCTGATTGGCCTCATCTGCTGGCTATTTCCCGGCAGCCCGAAGCCGCCAAAGGAACAGGCGCCATCTGAGCCCATGGGGCGGGACGAGAAGCGCCTCGCCTGGCTGCTGGCGGTGGTGCTGGGCATGTGGGTGACGGAGAGCTGGCACGGCGTGGGGCCCGCGTGGACGGGGCTGGCGGCGTCGGTCATCGTTATGCTGCCGCGTATCGGTTTTATCACCGGGGAAGAGTTTTCCGCCGGGGTAAATATGCGTACCTGTATCTATGTGGCAGGCATTCTTGGGCTAGCGATCGTCGTGACGCAAACCGGCATCGGAACGGCGGTGGGCGAGGCGCTGCTGCGCATTATGCCGCTGGATGCAGAGAGACCCTTCACCAGTTTCCTGGCGCTGACCGGCATTACCACCGCGCTTAACTTCATTATGACCGCCAACGGCGTTCCGGCGCTGTACACCACCCTGGCGCAGAGTTTTTCGGATGCGACCGGCTTCCCGCTGCTGTCGGTGATCATGATTCAGGTGCTGGGCTATTCCACGCCGCTGCTGCCGTATCAGGCATCGCCGATTGTGGTGGCTATGGGCTTAGGAAAGGTGCCTGCAAAGGCGGGGATGGTGCTCTGTCTGGCGCTGGCGATTGCAACCTATCTGGTGCTGCTGCCGCTGGATTATCTGTGGTTTAGCGTGCTGGGACGGTTGTAAAAAAGCCCGGAAGCGCTGGCGCTTACCGGGCCTACAGAACCGCAGGGCGGGTTAGCGAAGCGCCACCCGCCACAAAGCATAAGGGCAATTACGCCTGTTTAGCCGCTTCTGCCGCTTTAACGATCACCGCGAAAGCGTCCGCTTTCAGGGATGCACCGCCAACCAGCGCGCCATCGATGTCTGGCTGGGTGGACAGCTCCGCAGCGTTGGAAGCGTTAACGGAACCGCCGTACTGGATGATCACTTGCTCAGCGACTTTCGCGTCGGCTTTCGCAATGTGGTCACGGATGAATTTGTGAACTGCCTGAGCCTGCGCAGGAGTTGCAGATTTGCCGGTACCGATCGCCCAGACTGGCTCGTATGCGATAACCGCGCCTTCGAACGCTGCCGCGCCCTGGGTTTTCAGCACCGCGTCGATCTGACGTGCGCACACTTCTTCAGTTTTGCCCGCTTCGTTTTCCGCTTCGGTTTCACCGATGCACAGAACCGGGATCAGACCCTGCTCTTTCAGCACGGCAAATTTCTTCGCGATGAACTCGTCGGATTCTTTGTGGTAGGTGCGACGCTCGGAGTGGCCGATGATGATGTATTTCGCGCCGATATCTTTCAGCATTTCAGCGGAGGTTTCACCGGTGAACGCGCCAGACAGGTTAACGTCAACGTTCTGCGCGCCCAGAATGATGTGGCTACCGTCAGCAGCACGTTTAGCCAGATCCAGATACATATCCGGCGGAGCGATAGCAACCGCGCAGCCCGTCACGCCAGCCAGCTCTTTACGCAGGTTCGCAACCAGTTCGTTTACCATGTGGCGGCTGCCGTTCAGTTTCCAGTTACCCATCACTAAAGGATGTCGCATTTCAATTCTCCACGCTCAATAAGCGAATTAAGGAATATGGCCACCCTGTCGGGCAGCATGGTCTGTGAATCAGTATAGAGATTTTCCCTCGAAAGGCTTTGCTTTTCGTCATTAATTCGCCCCGCCGAGGGTGTCAGAGAGTGCCAGCTTAATCGGTTCAACAGCGAAGGTCAGTCCTTTTTCGCCGTTGTCCGCCACCACATAGCGGATTGCGCCTTCTGTCGTGGCGTAGTACCGCTTGTTTTTACCGGCGGTCAGCAGCTTTTGCAGCTTTTGCTGGCTTTGCTTTTTCGTCAGCGCGGGCGTAAACGCCTGCAAAACCGCGCTCATGTATTCCAGCGCCTTCGCTTTTGCGGCTTTCTGCTCTGGCCCCTGAATCGGCAGCCAGGTGATTTGCATACTCTTGATTTTTAACGTTCCACGCTCCAGCGCCGTGGACGCGTATAAATTTTCGTTAATCTTGCTTGCCGCGCGGGTCAGCGTCGGCGTGTCGCGGGAGCCGTCAATGGCGCGAAACTCATCCAGCGGCAGGGTGGGGTTAGCCTGATTAAAGGCTTCACGAAACTGGCTGATGGACTGGTCGAACGACGGCGCGCCCGCCAGCAGATACGGTGCGGTGGTCGGGGCAGCGGTTTCGGCGGCGTGCAGGGGATAACCGACGCCGAGCAGCGCTAAACACAGGAAGAGAGAACGTGCCGAACTTTTCATCAACATTGCCCCTGGCCGTAAGTGCTCATGATTAAAACGATATCTGGGCGGCTTGTCAAAAGGTCACAACTCCAGGGTAAAATGCGGGCTATACGATAATAAGGAACCTTACATGACCATACAGCAGTGGCTGTTTTCGTTCAAAGGGCGTATTGGACGCCGTGATTTCTGGATCTGGATAGTGACGTGGGTTGTCGCCATGCTGCTTCTGTTTTTTGTGGCGTACAATGCCTGGCTGAGCACGCAGACGGCGGCGTTTGCGCTGGTCTGTTTACTGTGGCCAACGGCGGCTGTCGTCGTGAAAAGGCTGCACGATCGCGGCCGTTCCGGCGCGTGGGCATTTCTGATTATTCTGGCGTGGATGCTGGTGGCGGGAAACTGGGCGATGCTGCCGTCCATCCTGCCGTGGGTCGTGGGCAGGCTGCTGCCGTCGGTCATCTTCGTCATGATGATTGTCGATCTGGGCGCGTTTATCGGCACCCAGAGCGAAAACAAATACGGTAAAGACACCCTTGAGGTGAAATACCGCTGATCACCAGTAGTGTTCGGCGGTCATATGGCCCGGTCGGCGACGAAGGTGCTTCGTCATCTGCCGGGTGTCCTTCAGAAGCTGCTGCGTGTCCCGAACCATCTGCGGGTTACCGCACAGCATGACGTGGCAGGTTTCAGCCGTCATCGGCAAGCCTACCGCCTCTTCCAGCGCGCCGCTCTCAATTAACGCCGGCACGCGACCGGTTAGCGTACCTGCAACGGTTTCGCGGCTCACCACCGTCTGAATCTTTAACTTTCCGCCATAACGCTGTTCCAGCGCCTGCATCTGCGGCAGGTAGCTGAGGTCTGCGGCGTAGCGCGCGGCGTGAACCAGCACGATGTTTTTAAAGCGCTCAAGGTCTTTGCCATATTGCAAAATGGAGAGGTACGGACCAATGGCCGTGCCGGTCGCCAGCATCCAGAGCGTGTCGCAGTCTGGGACCTCTTCGAGCACAAAGAAACCCGCCGCTTCGCTGACAATTTGCACATCGTCGCCGGGCTTAAGGGCGGCGAGGCGCGGGCTGAGCTTACCGTCCGGGACGGTAACGAGATAGAACTCGAGATCAGGGTTATCCGGCGCGTTAACGTAAGAGTAGGCGCGCTGCACGCGTTCGCCGTCGACATCCAGCCCCAGCTTCGCAAACTGCCCGGCCTTAAACGGATGGACGGGAGCATGCAGGGTGAGACTAAATAGCGCATCGGTCCAGAACTCTATCTTTGTGACTTTACCTGTTACCCAGTCCGCCATGATCTTCTCCTGTGCTGTTTCTCTGTTCTATCTTCTGTTCTTGTGGAGATAATTTCCAGCCCGTCAGGGCCGGAAAGCTCTATCGATCAAACGGTTTACAGAATGTGCGCCTGCACGTCCGGATCTTTGCGGTCGAGATAGTGGATGGACTGAATGCGGCGAATGGTGCGCGACTTGCCGCGGATCAGCAGCGTTTCGGTGGTCGCCATATTGCCCTTGCGGGTGATGCCGTCCAGCAGATCGCCTTTGGTGATGCCGGTCGCCGAGAAGACCACGTTGTCGCTGCGGGCCATTTCGTTCAGCGCGAGAACCTTATTGGCCTCGATGCCCATCGCTTCGCAGCGTGCCAGCTCGTTTTCCCCAATACGGCGGTTCTCTTCGCTGTCGCCTTTCACCTCATGGCGGGGCAGCAGACGCGCCTGCATATCGCCGTCCAGCGCGCGGATCACCGCCGCAGAGACCACACCTTCCGGCGCGCCGCCGATGCCGTAAAGCACGTCCACTTCGCTGTCCGGCATGCAGGTCAGGATCGAGGCGGCAACGTCGCCATCCGGAATAGCAAACACCCGCACGCCGAGCTTTTGCATCTGCGCGATGGTGGCGTCGTGGCGCGGTTTTGCCAGAATGGTTACGGTGAGTTCGCTAAGTGGTTTGCCCAGGGCTTTGGCGACGTTGTGCAGGTTCTCTTCCAGCGGCAGGCTGAGGTCGATAGCGCCCTTCGCGCCGGGACCGACAATCAGTTTTTCCATGTACATGTCCGGCGCGTTAAGGAAGCAGCCTTTGTCGCCGACGGCCAGCACCGCCAGGGCGTTGGCCTGACCCATCGCCGTCATGCGCGTGCCTTCAATCGGGTCCACGGCGATATCCACCGCATCGCCTTTGCCGGTACCGACTTTTTCACCGATATAGAGCATCGGCGCTTCGTCGATCTCGCCTTCGCCGATCACGATGGTGCCGTCGATGTTGACCTGGTTAAGCACAATGCGCATGGCATGGACGGCCGCGCCGTCTGCGGTATTTTTGTCACCGCGACCCAGCCATTTATAGCCTGCGAGGGCGGCCGCTTCGGTGACGCGGGAAAACTCGATAGCAAGTTCACGTTTCATGAGGTACTCGTGCAATCAAAAGGAATTGCACGAAGTTTATCACAGAGTGGGTAAGGTGCGGTCTGTACTCCCCGCACCTTAACCCTCTCCCCAAAGGGGCGAGGGGACTAAAAACACCCTCTCCCCTTTGGGGAGAGGGCCGGGGTGAGGGGGACTTACTCGTCGTGCTCTTCCCACGCCAGGGCGCGTTTCACCGCTTTCTTCCAGCCGCTGTAGCGGACGTTACGTTCGGTGGTTTCGATGCCCGGGCGGAATTCGCGTTCGATTACCGCTTTTTCCTGCAGCTCGTCGAGATTCTGCCAGAAGCCTACCGCCAGACCGGCAAGGTACGCCGCGCCCAGCGCCGTGACTTCACGCACTTCAGGACGCTCAACGCGGGTGCCCAGAATGTCGGACTGGAACTGCATCAGGAAGTTATTCGCTACCGCGCCGCCGTCCACGCGCAGGGCGTGCAGACGAATGCCGGAGTCCGCCTGCATCGCTTCCAGCACGTCGCGCGTCTGGTAGGCGATGGATTCCAGGGTGGCGCGAATAATGTGGTTCGAGTTGACGCCGCGCGTCAGGCCGAAAATCGCCCCGCGTGCATACGGATCCCAGTACGGTGCGCCCAGGCCGGTAAACGCCGGCACCACGTACACGCCGTTGGTATCCTTCACTTTGGTCGCGAAATATTCGGAGTCGAAGGCATCGCTGATCAGCTTCATCTCGTCGCGCAACCACTGGATGGACGCGCCGGCCATGAACACCGCACCTTCCAGGGCGTAGTTCACTTCGCCGCGCGGGCCGCAGGCGATGGTGGTCAGCAGGCCGTTTTCTGATTTCACCGCTTTCTCGCCGGTGTTCATCAGCATGAAGCAGCCGGTGCCGTAGGTGTTTTTCGCCATCCCTTCCTTGACGCACAGCTGGCCGAACAGCGCCGCCTGCTGGTCACCGGCGATACCGGCGATAGGAATACGGGTGCCGCCTTTACCGCCGATGTTGGTCTGGCCGTACACTTCTGAAGACTTACGCACTTCAGGCAGCATCGCGCGCGGAATGTCCAGCGCGTCCAGCATCTTGTCATCCCACTCCAGGGTGTTGATGTTGAACAGCATGGTACGCGAGGCGTTAGTGTAGTCGGTGACGTGAACGCGTCCCTGGGTCATCTTCCAGATAAGCCAGGTATCGACGGTACCGAACAGCAGCTCGCCGCGTTTAGCACGCTCGCGTGACCCTTCCACGTGGTCGAGGATCCACTTCACTTTGGTGCCGGAGAAGTACGGGTCGACCACCAGGCCTGTTGCGCTACGGATATAATCTTCCATACCCTCGCGCTTCAGTTTTTCGCAAATTTCTGAGGTACGACGACACTGCCAGACGATAGCGTTGTAAATAGGCTTACCGGTTTCGCGCTCCCAGACAACGGTGGTCTCACGCTGGTTGGTGATACCAATCGCGGCAATCTCGTCGGAACTGATATCGGCTTTCGCCAGCACTTCCACCAGCGTGGAGCTTTGTGATGCCCAAATTTCCATCGGGTCGTGTTCTACCCAGCCTGGACGGGGATAAATTTGCTCAAATTCGCGCTGTGACACGCTGACGATGTTCGCGTCATGATCCATTACGACAGCGCGGGAGCTGGTAGTGCCCTGGTCGAGCGCAACGATATATTTTTTTTCGGTCATGGTATGTGTCCCGTAGTCAGATTACAGCGAAGCTTTTTGTTGTGCGGTAGAAGTCGTTTCCTTCTCCTCTTCCACACAGGTGTCGCACGGTAAATGGCGACCAATTAATTTGCGGTAGCTAAATGCACCCAGCGCAGCCCCGACAACCGGCGCAAACAGCGGTACCAGGAAGTAAGGAATGTCTTTGCCTCCGGTGAAGGCAACGTCGCCCCAGCCTGCGATAAAGGCAAATGCTTTTGGCCCAATATCACGCGCCGGGTTCATCGCGAAGCCGGTCAGCGGGCCCATGGAAGCGCCGATCACCGCAATCAGTAAACCAATCAGCAGGGGGGCCAGCGGGCCGCGCGGAATGCCGTTTCCGTCGTCGGTCAGCGCCAGGATAACGCCCATCAGAATAGCGGTAATCACCATTTCAACTGCGAACGCCTGCACAAAATTGATATGTGGGTTAGGGTAGGTTGAGAAGATGCCTGCCAGATCCAGACTTTCGACGCTGCCGCGTACCATATGATGCGTCTGTTCGAAGTCGATGAAAAGATTGTAATAAAGCCCGTAAACTAACGCCGCTGCGCAAAACGCGCCGGCAAACTGAGAAAGAATGAAAGGAACAACTTTGCGTCCGTCGAAGCACGCGAACAGCCACAGTGCGATAGTCACCGCCGGGTTAAGATGTGCGCCAGACACCCCTGCAGTCAGGTAGATGGCCATCGCCACGCCCAGACCCCAGATGATACTGATTTCCCACTGACCAAAACTGGCACCCGCCACTTTCAGTGCAGCAACACAGCCCACTCCGAAGAATATCAACAACCCGGTACCAAGGAACTCGGCAATGCACTGGCCTTTTAAGGTTGATGTCTGACTCATAATCGGAATCCTGAAGAAATTGATGTTTATTGTTAGCATGGCCGCCCGTGACAGCCACGATGCCCTGTAGACATAGTGTTAATTTATCGTTAACGAGCAAAAACGAGAAATATCGAAATCAAAATGTGTGGTCTGCGTCAATAAAATGAGCGTTTTCGCGCCATAAAGCACATTTTTGCATCAGCACAAGAATGTGAGCTGAATCATTTCATTAACGAATCAGTTAACAATTTAGGGGTATATGACGCGAACACACCAGGACCAGACCTAAAAGTGTTGCAAACCGCGATCTGCGCGGTGTGTCGCTGGACACAGAGCGCCGCGCTCCATACAATCGACGGTATATGTCGTGCGCGTTTATGTTAAAGCGTCGCCTTGCAATTCAGGAGAGGTAGCATCATGTCTTTAGAAGTGTTTGAGAAACTGGAATCGAAAGTACAGCAGGCGATTGACACCATCACCCTGCTGCAGATGGAAATTGAAGAGCTGAAAGAGAAGAACAACAGCCTGGCGCAGGAAGTTCAGAACGCTCAGCACGGCCGCGAAGAACTGGAGCGCGAAAACAATCAACTGCGCGAACAGCAGAACGGCTGGCAGGATCGCCTGCAGGCGCTGCTGGGCCGTATGGAAGAAGTCTGATTCCCACTGGGATGAACTGAACAGGCCGGGTAAGGCGAAGCCGCCACCCGGCTTTTTTATTACTGGCATAAAAAAGGCCGCCAGAGGCGGCCTTAACGCTACTTGTCCTGCGCTGTCATAGTAAGAGCAATCAACACATTCGGTTCATCACTCTTTACAACGAGTACGCTGGCGACAATGAACGCGATACATAAATAGCGTTTCATTATGCGGTCCCTGCAGCTAACCGCTCCACCGTTCACCACCGGTGATAAGTCGGTGGACACAAGCCCTGGTGTGGGCTGTTTTACGGCTGTGAATACACCTTTCCCTGGACCGATGCCCATGTGCGAGATGGCGGAAAGGGACGCAGCATCATAGTTAACATCAGCCCCGCCGTTAAGACGTGCAAATAAAATTAAGATTTTATAAAGGGTCTAAGGGATTGCCTGCCGCTTATTGAGGGGTATGATAAACGTCCCTGGTGTGGAGCTGTAAATCCTCCCAACGGACCGCGAATCCCGAGGGACAAAAAAACCGCCACATTGCTGTTGGCGGTTTTTTTATGGTCCACGCTGACGGTTTTATTACTCGATATCCAGCGGATCTTCCGAAAGGATAATGCCGGTATTATCGGCGTAGAGATGGTCGCCGGAGAAGAAGGTCACGCCGCCGAAATTGACGCGCACGTCGCTTTCGCCGATGCCGTCACCCGCCGCCCCTACCGGTATGGCCGCGATGGCCTGAATCCCGATATCGAGGTCTTCCAGATCGTCCACCTGGCGCACGGAACCGTACACCACAAGGCCTTCCCACTCGTTTTGCACGGCAATGCCGGCCAGCTCTGCATCAATTAATGCACGGCGCACGGAGCCGCCGCCGTCAACGACCAGAACGCGGCCTCGGCCATTCTGTTCGAGCAGATCGTACAGCAACCCGTTGTCCTCGAAACATTTCACCGTGACGATTTGACCGCCAAACGACGACCGCCCACCAAAGTTGGAAAACAGCGGTTCAACGACGTTGACATCTTCCTGGTAGATGTCACAAAGCTCGGAGGTATCGTATTTCATAGGTTTAACGCTCAGTTGCTGCGAATGTGTTCAGTATATCGTGCGAAATGCGTTGTTGGCAAAATCATCAATTGTTAATTGATATTTGTCAGCTAATGAAGCGTCTGGCTTAAGACAATCCCGATGACGAACAACAGGTTAGTCAACAGCGCGCCTTTTACCGTGCGCTCCAGCATCGGCGGCATAGCTGCCGGGCTGAGTTCACGCATCACAAAGCGGGCCTGCTTAATCAGCAGCGGCGCGGCAAGCACAAATAGCCAACCCCACAGGCTGTGCAGGGAAATCAGGTTAAACAGCGCCAGACACACTAGGGCGCTCATGAGCAGGCAGACATGGTAGCGGCGCGCATTCACCGGCCCCAGACGGACCGCCAGGGTGTTTTTACCGTTCTCGCGATCGCTGTCGATGTCGCGCAGGTTGTTGATGTTCAGCACCGCTGTCGCCAGCAGACCGCAGGCGGTCGCAGGCAGGAACAGGGCAGGGATCACCGTATGCGCCTGTAGGTACCAGCTCCCCATCACGCTTAGCCAGCCGAAGAAAACCAGCACGGAGATATCACCGAGCCCAATATAACCGTAAGGTCGCGTGCCGACGGTGTAGGTAATGGCCGCGATAATGGCCAATAAGCCCAGCACCAGGAAGCCAATAAAATCGCTGGGGGTCTTAGACGCCACCGTCACCAGCGCCAGGCCGGATACGCAGATCAGCACCACGGTGATAATCAGCGCGCGTTTCATCTGCGCCTGGGTAATCACCCCTTTCTGCATTCCGCGCAGGGGACCAATGCGGTCCGGCTTGTCGCTGCCCTTTACCGCATCGCCGTAGTCGTTGGCGAGGTTGGAGAGGATTTGCAGCAGGCCGGCGGTAATCAGTGCCAGCGCGGCGACCAGCGGGTCAAAATACCCCTGCCACCAGGCAAGGGCCGTGCCGACGATAATCGCGGCAAAGGCCAGAGGAAGTGTTTTAGGGCGCAGACTTTCGAGCCACGCCTGAGTACGGCTGATGTCAGTCATAAGTAGTTAGCCAATAAAAATGGGGGCATTAGCCCCCATTAAACGTGATGAGAATCCAGTAACCGCGATTATAGGATAAAACGGCTCAGATCTTCATCTGCCACTAACGCATCCAGATGTTTACTCACATATTCTGCGTCAATGGTAACGGTTTGACCGTTCAGGTCGCTCGCGTCGTAAGAGATATCCTCCACCAGGCGTTCCAGCACGGTATGCAGACGACGCGCACCGATGTTCTCGGTGGTTTCGTTCACCTGCCATGCGGCCTGAGCAATCCGTTTGATACCGTCTTCGGTGAACTCGAGGTTCACGCCTTCGGTTGCCATCAGCGCTTTGTACTGTACGGTCGCAGAGGCGTTTGGCTCGGTCAGGATACGTTCGAAATCTTCGGTGGTCAGCGCCTGCAGCTCAACGCGGATCGGCAGACGGCCCTGCAGTTCCGGGATCAGATCCGACGGGCTGGCAACCTGGAACGCACCTGAAGCGATAAACAGGATGTGGTCCGTTTTCACCATGCCGTGCTTGGTGGAGACGGTGCAGCCTTCAACCAGCGGCAGCAGGTCGCGCTGTACGCCTTCGCGGGACACGTCCGGGCCGGAGCTGTTGCCGCCGCGCTTACAGATTTTGTCGATTTCGTCGATAAATACGATGCCGTGCTGCTCAACCGCGTCGATAGCGTCCTGCTTCAGCTCTTCCGGGTTCACCAGCTTCGCCGCTTCTTCTTCAATCAGCAGCTTCATCGCGTCTTTGATTTTCAGCTTACGCGCTTTCTGCTTCTGGCCGCCCAGGTTCTGGAACATGGACTGCAGCTGGCTGGTCATCTCTTCCATGCCAGGAGGCGCCATGATCTCCACGCCCATTGGCGCGGCAGCGAGATCGATCTCAATCTCTTTGTCGTCCAGCTGGCCTTCACGCAGCTTTTTGCGGAACGCCTGACGCGCGGCGGACGGTTCCGCCTGCTGCTCTGCCTGGCCCCAGTTGTTTTTTGCCGGTGGGATCAGCACGTCGAGAATGCGCTCTTCGGCCATCTCTTCCGCGCGATAGCGGTTTTTCTCGATCGCCTGGACGCGCACCATCTTGATCGCCGAGTCGGTCAGATCGCGGATGATGGAGTCCACTTCTTTACCCACATAGCCCACTTCGGTGAACTTGGTGGCTTCAACTTTGATGAACGGCGCGTTAGCCAGCTTCGCCAGACGACGGGCGATTTCGGTTTTACCGACGCCGGTCGGGCCGATCATCAGAATGTTTTTCGGCGTCACTTCGTGGCGCAGCTCTTCGTCGAGCTGCATACGGCGCCAGCGGTTACGCAGCGCAATCGCCACGGAACGCTTGGCGTTATCCTGGCCGATAATGTGTTTGTTCAGTTCGCTGACAATTTCGCGTGGGGTCATTTCAGACATGGGAGATCCTTACGCTTTGGAATTCAATTCTTCGATGGTGTGGTTGTGGTTGGTATAGATGCAGATATCACCTGCAATATCCAACGCCTTCACCGCGATATCGCGCGCGTTCATGTCGGTATTTTCCAACAGCGCGCGGGCTGCAGCCTGGGCATAAGGGCCGCCAGAGCCGATGGCAATCAGGTCATTTTCCGGCTGAATAACGTCGCCGTTACCGGTGATGATAAGCGAAGCGGTTTCATCGGCTACGGCCAGCAGCGCTTCGAGCTTGCGCAGCATGCGGTCGGTACGCCAGTCTTTTGCCAGCTCTACGGCCGCTTTCACCAGATGGCCCTGGTGCATTTCCAGTTTGCGTTCAAACAGTTCAAACAGCGTGAAGGCGTCCGCCGTGCCGCCTGCAAAACCGGCGATCACTTTGTCGTTGTAGAGACGGCGCACTTTCTTCACGTTGCCTTTCATGACGGTATTACCCAGCGTGGCCTGGCCATCACCGGCGATTACCACTTGGCCGTTACGGCGTACACTTACTATTGTTGTCACGAGCAGACCCCCTGGTTACAGAATCGGGAAACAGAAGCCCTGAGCCTGTGCTCAGGGCTGAATTAAATGATAGATGGGGGAGATTTTGGGGGTTTCAACCCCCGGAGGCGAGTCGAATGCAGTTTGTGTGGCCGGCGACTTTCAGGCGTGAAATGGTGCCATCGGCATTTTCTTTGCCTTTGACCGGGCCAATCACCACGCGATTCCAGCCGTTATTGGTGGTAATACGCGAATCAAACCCTTCAAAGGCCAGCTGTGCGCGTACCGTTTCCGCCTGCTCGGCACCTTTGAACGAACCGCACTGCACCATCCAGCGGCGTTCGTCTTTTTTCTCCGCCGTCTGCTTCGGCGCTTCGGTCTCTTTGGTGACCGGCGCGGCCTGCTGCGTTTTCGGCTGCTGCGCGGTGGTATGCGCTGGCGTCTGAAGCAGATCCTGATACGGCTGAGCCGCCTGTTTCTGCGGCTGCGCTTTCGGCGGCTGTTGGACAGGCTGAGACTGCACCGTACGCGTCGGCTGCTGGTATGGCTGTTCCGTTACCCGCGGCTGTGCTTTCGGCTGCTGCACCGGTTGAGTTTGCGCCCACTGCTGCTGTTGCTGTTGCTGAATCTGCTGTTGCGCCTGGCGTCGCTGCAGCGTTTGCTGGCGCTGTGCTGGCGTCTGCTCATTCCACGGCACTTCGTTCAGCTGCGTTGGCTGCTGGCGCATATCGGCCTGCATTTGTGCCAGCAGCTGACGCTGTTCATCCGTCAGCTGATTCGCATTCTGCACTTCACCACCTGCAGAAGGTTCGGTTGGCGCACGCACCCCAGGCTGGCGGCTTTCCAGCTCTTTGATGTAGCGCCAGCGCTCTTCAGGCTTAGGTGGAAGGCCATTCCCGGCAACCTTGCTGGCCTGAAGCGCCTCAGACTCTTCTTTTTTATGGTGAGTGATAAAGTACAGGCCACCAATAAAGGCGACGACTACAGCCGCAGCAATAGCGACCATTGCTGGCGATACAGCAGGCAGGTTACGTTGCTTTTTCCTTGAGCTACTCTTTTTGCGTCGCGAAGGTGCCGGCTGGCCGCGACGTACATAATCTCGTTGTGCCACTATCGTTTCGCTGTATTTATTCGTTCGTCAGTCCGCCATGTTACTTAAGCGGCGGGGCTTTGACCAGATAAGGGTATCCGAAAGACGTTTACTTTAAGTCAATGCCTGAGTCGTGCCGCGGACAATCAGCTCGCAGTCCAGCAACCGCGAGCCGCTGCTAACTGTTTGACCATGAAGCTGATCCAGCAGAAGCAGCATCGCTTCACGGCCGATTTGATAGCGCGGCTGAGCGACCGTAGAGAGCGGCGGATCGCAAAATTCTGAAAGCGAAATATTGTCGAATCCGACGATAGACAGATCTTTCGGTACCCGCAGGCCGCGGCGTTTGGCGTAGGATAAGGCGCCCAGCGCCATCACGTCGCTGTGACAAAATACGGCGGTTGGCGGTTCAGGCAGGTCCAGAAGTTTCTCCAGCGCTTGCCCGCCCGCGGAGAAGGTGAAGTCACCGCGCGCAATGTAGTGCGGATCGACGGTGACGCCGGTACGGCGCAGCGCCTGAACGTAGCCCTGCAGGCGATAGTGACACAGCGGCATTTCCTCCGGCCCGGCAATGCAGCCAATGCGCTTATGCCCCAGCTCCTGGAGATAGTTTACGGCGTTGAATGCGGCAGTGAGGTTATCAATGTGGACCGTCGGCAGCTCCAGCTCTGGCGCAAACTCGTTGGCCATGACCATCGGGGGTAGATTGCGCTGCTCTTCAATGCTGGCATCAAACGGCAGGCGAGAGCCAAGCAGCAGCATGCCGTCGATCTGCTTGGTGATAATGAGGTCGATGAAGGTTTTTTCCTGCTGATTCTGGTGGGCGCAGTCGCCAATCAGCACAAGGTATCCCTGTTCCGCCGCCGTGACTTCAATACCGCGGATGATCTCGCTAAAGAAGGGGTCACAGATGTCCGGCACAATCACCAGGATGGTGCGCGACTCGTTGCGTTTGACGTTACGCCCCATCGCCTGCGGGAAATAGCCCACTTCAAGCGCCGCCTGCTCTACGCGGTTACGGGTCGCCTGGGAGACTTTATCCGGGTTCATTAATGCGCGGGATACGGTTGCCGTAGAGACCTGTGCTTTCTGTGCAACGTCTTTCATGGTCGCAGTCGCAACCTCTTTCCTGGACTTCAACGTCTTCTCCTCGCCTGAACACCGAACTTCTGACGTCACCATTTTTACAGATAGTGAATGGAATCGGTTACAGAATTTTCATAAAAAGTGTGAGGAGCGTTAAATTTTTCGATCCAGCTTCAGCCTTCGATGGGATCGACGTCCAGTACCCACTTCACTTTTCGCGCTTCAGGCAGGGTGTTGATGAGCGCCAGCGTGCCGCTGACGATGTGCTGCAGGCGAACCCGTGACGGATGCTGAAGTAAGATTTGCCAGCGGAAACGCCCGCCGCGCTTCGGCGCAAGGGCGGGCACCGGGCCCAGGATCCACAGCTGATTATCTACCAGCGGGCTGGCCTGCAGAAGGTTTCGCAGCTGCTGCAGGAAAAGCGGGGCCTGCTGGTTGTTGTGATCTTCCGCGCGGATGATGACGTGGCTGGTCCACGGCGGCAGCTGCAGGGTCTGGCGTTCGGCCAGCGCCTGCTCGGCAAAGGCGTCATAGCCTTTGTGCAGCAGGGTTTGCAGCAGCGGGTGCTCGGGGTGGTGCGTTTGTAACACCACTTCGCCCTGTTTGCCGGCGCGACCGGCACGCCCTGCGACCTGGGTGTAAAGCTGCGCGAAGCGCTCGGCCGAGCGGAAATCTGCCGAGAACAGCGCGCCGTCCACGTCCAGCAGGGCGACTAGCGTCACGTCCGGGAAGTGGTGGCCTTTGGCCAGCATCTGAGTACCAATCAGGATGCGCGCGCCACCGCGATGCACTTCCGCCAGCTGCTGTTCCAGCGCGCCTTTGCGGCTGGTGGTGTCCCGATCGATACGCGAAATTGGCACGTCCGGGAAGAAGGGACCCAGCGCCTGTTCAAGCTGCTCTGTTCCCAGACCGACCGGCACAATATGCGTTGAACCACATGACGGGCACTGGCGCGGCACCGGCCGCTGGCTGTCGCAGTGGTGGCAGCGCAAATGCCGCTGGGCCTGGTGGAAGGTGTAGTAGTGGTCGCAGCGCGGGCACTCGGCGATCCAGCCGCAGTCGTGGCACAGCAGGGCGGGGGCAAATCCGCGCCGGTTGAGGAACAGAATGACCTGATTCCCCGCCTGCAAATGCTGGCGCATACGGGTAATCAATGCGGGTGCCAGCCCCGCCTGCACCTGCTGGCCTTTCAGATCCAGCACGTGCTGAACGGCCGGACGGGCATTCCCCGCGCGGCGCGTCAGGCGCAGCATGTGGTATTTACGCTGGCGCACGTTGTGCAGCGTTTCAAGCGCAGGCGTGGCGGAGCCGAGAATAATCGGAATCTGCTCACTGTGCGCGCGGTAGACCGCCAGATCGCGGGCGTGATAGCGCCACCCTTCCTGCTGTTTATAGGAGCTGTCGTGCTCTTCGTCGATCACGATCACGCCAAGATTTTTAAACGGCGTGAACAGCGACGAGCGGGTGCCGATCACGATCGCCGCTTCGCCGTTTTTCGCTTTCAGCCACGCGCTGAGGCGTTCGCTGTCGTTCAGGCCGGAGTGCAGCACCTCAACCGGCGCGTTAAAGCGTTCGCGGAATCGGGCGATGGTTTGCGGCGTCAGGCCAATTTCGGGCACCATCACCAGCGCCTGTTTACCCTGCGCGAGCACGTTTTCCAGCACGCTCAGGTAAACTTCCG
Organism: Enterobacter sp. PP-008-ECC_S150; assembly: GCF_045257065.1. Classification (NCBI taxonomy): domain Bacteria; kingdom Pseudomonadati; phylum Pseudomonadota; class Gammaproteobacteria; order Enterobacterales; family Enterobacteriaceae; genus Enterobacter; species Enterobacter sp. PP-008-ECC_S150. The sequence continues at coordinate 75,423 of NZ_JBJHHG010000019.1, forward strand.
TCTTGCCGGAGCCGGTGACCCCGGCCAGCAGCCAGGCAGAAAAATGGTCGGAGGCGCTATGAATCGCACCCACGGCGGTGGCCTGCTCGGTGTTCAGACGCAGCCGATCCCCTGAAACGGAGAAACTTTTCCGCCAGTCGTAAAGGGCAGGCGCTTCGCTGGCCAGTTCGCTCAGCCCTTTCTTTCTTAATGCCTGTAGCGCCGTTTCGCTGACCTCAAGCTCGTCGACCTGATGCCGCCAGATTTTCCCCTGGCGCAGCGCCGCCAGCGCCTGCTGCTGTTTTTGCGAGCGCTTGAGGCTGTTAATATCGACCGCCTGACCCTGCTCGGTCGCAAACCAGTACCACATCGGCGCGTGGCTGGCGCTCTTGCCCTGGCGCAGCATAATCGGCAGCGCGTGGAACAGGACGTCGCCAATGGGGTGATGATAATAATCCGCCGCCCACAGCAGCAGTCGCCAGGTGCTGGTGGAGTAAACCGGCTCGCTGTCCAGCACCTCAACGACCGATTTCAGTTCGTTAAGCGGCAGCTCGCTTTTATCGCTGACGGACACCACGATTCCCACGCGCTGCTGTTTGCCAAACGGCACGGTCACGCGACAGCCCGCTTTGACGCTCATGCTGTCAGGCAGCAGATAGTCAAAGGTGCGGGGAAGCGGAACGGGCAGGGCAACGTGAGCGACGGGCATCGAATCTTCCTGACTTGAAAAGTGGCGCGTTAGTATACACATTAGTGAAAGCGGCGTGCGGATCAGTTTGCATACACTGGTTAAATTCTGTATGATTCGCCGCCTTTGGTGTAGATTACGCCAGAGAAATTACATTCAACATCGCGTGGTGTCTGGCGTTAGGGCTGGAAGAGCGACGCGGCCTTAACTGAGGTTCTCCCATGAAAAAAGATATTCACCCGAAATACGAAATGATTACTGCAAACTGTTCTTGCGGTAACTCTATCCAGATCCGCTCTACCGTGGGTCACGATCTGAACCTGGACGTGTGCGGCAAATGCCACCCGTTCTACACTGGCAAGCAGCGTGATGTTGCAACCGGTGGCCGTGTTGACCGCTTCAACAAGCGTTTCAGCATCCCGGGCGCTAAATAAGTTTCCCGAAAAAAAGGCACCGCAAGGTGCCTTTTTTGTATCCGCTTCTCAGTATTCCCACGTATCCGGGTCAATACCCAGTTCACGCATGATCACCTTCGCCTCTTCCGGGATTTCATCACTACGCTCTTTGCGCAGATCGTCATCGTTCGGCAACGGTTGACCGGTAAACGCATGCAGAAACGCTTCGCACAGCAGTTCGCTGTTGGTTGCGTGGCGCAGGTTGTTCACCTGACGACGCGTACGTTCATCGGTGAGGATCTTCAACACCTTCAGAGGAATGGAAACCGTAATTTTCTTTACTTGCTCACTCTTCTTACCGTGCTCAGCGTATGGGCTGATATATTCGCCGCTCCATTCAGCCATGAGATACCTTTAATCCTCTCAGTCATTTATCTAAAGGTGCAAAACCTGTAACCACCCGTTTTGAACCGCAATCTTGCCTAGTTTACCGTAGAGACGATACCGTGGCACGGATATTGCCGCTGCAGCGTGCACTAAAGCATATAATTTTAACGGCTATTTGCGCATTGCTCAATCTATACGCAAAGAAGTTTAGATGTCCAGATGTATTGACGTCCATACTTTCAATGTTTACTCTGGTGCCTGACTTTTCACCTCATTCGCCAGGAAGCCCTCACCATGACGCGTAAACAGGCCACTATCGCAGTGCGTAGCGGATTAAATGATGACGAGCAGTACGGCTGCGTTGTCCCGCCGATTCATCTTTCCAGTACCTACAATTTCACCGGATTTAATGAACCCCGCGCGCACGACTACTCGCGTCGTGGCAACCCTACGCGTGACGTGACCCAGCGTGCGCTGGCTGAACTGGAAGGTGGCGCAGGCGCCGTATTAACCAATACCGGGATGTCCGCCATTCACCTGGTGACCACCGTGTTCCTGAAGCCTGGCGATCTGCTGGTCGCGCCGCACGACTGCTACGGCGGCAGCTATCGTCTGTTTGATAGCCTGGCGAAACGCGGCTGCTATCGCGTGCTGTTTGTCGATCAAAATGACGAACAGGCGCTGAAGCAGGCGCTGACAGAGAAGCCGAAGCTGGTTCTGGTGGAAAGTCCAAGCAATCCATTGTTGCGCGTTGTCGATATTGCGAAAATTTGTCAGCTCGCAAGGGATGCGGGAGCGATAAGTGTAGTGGATAATACGTTCCTCAGTCCGGCCCTTCAGAACCCACTCGCACTGGGTGCCGATCTGGTATTGCATTCATGCACTAAATATCTGAACGGCCATTCTGACGTGGTAGCGGGCGTGGTGATTGCTAAAGATCCGGAAGTTGTCACCGAACTGGCATGGTGGGCCAATAACATTGGCGTCACCGCGGGAGCCTTCGACAGCTATCTGCTGCTGCGCGGCATCCGCACGCTGTCGCCGCGCATGGACGTGGCGCAGCGCAATGCCCAGGCGATTGTCGACTTCCTGAAATCCCAGCCGCTGGTGAAAAAGCTGTATCACCCGTCGCTGCCGGAAAACCAGGGGCACGAGATTGCCGCGCGCCAGCAGAAAGGGTTTGGCGCGATGTTAAGTTTTGAACTGGACGGTGACGAGCAAACGCTGCGTCGCTTCCTGAGCGGGCTGTCATTGTTTACGCTGGCGGAATCCTTAGGTGGGGTTGAAAGCTTGATCTCCCACGCCGCGACCATGACGCACGCAGGAATGGCACCCGAAGCACGTGCCGCCGCCGGGATTTCTGAGACGCTGCTGCGGATCTCAACCGGTATTGAAGATTCTGAAGATTTAATTGCCGATCTGGAAAATGGCTTCCGGGTCGCAGCCAAGGGGTAATCATGAGTGTGATAGCGCAGGCAGGGGCGAAGGGTCGTCAGCTGCACAAGTTTGGTGGTAGTAGTCTTGCTGATGTGAAATGTTACCTGCGTGTCGCAGGGATCATGACGGAGTATTCACAGCCGGGTGACATGATGGTTGTCTCGGCGGCGGGCAGCACCACCAACCAGTTGATTAGCTGGCTTAAACTGAGCCAGACCGATCGCCTCTCTGCGCATCAGGTGCAACAGTCCTTACGTCGTTACCAGAGCGAGCTGATTGCCGGCCTGCTGCCTGCAGACGTGGCGGACGGGCTGATCAGCGCCTTTACGCATGACCTTGAGCGACTGGCCGCCCTGCTGGACAGCGGCATTACCGATGCGGTGTATGCCGAAGTGGTGGGCCACGGTGAAGTGTGGTCCGCACGCCTGATGGCTGCCGTGCTGCAACACCTGGGCGTGGACGCCGCCTGGCTCGACGCCCGTGATTTCCTGCGTGCCGAACGCGCCGCGCAGCCGCAGGTTGATGAAGGCTTGTCCTACCCGCTGCTGCAACAGCTGCTGGTGCAGCACCCGGGTAAACGCATTGTCGTCACCGGCTTTATCAGCCGCAGCAACGCGGGTGAAACCGTGCTGCTGGGTCGTAACGGTTCGGACTACTCGGCAACGCAAATCGGTGCGCTGGCGGGCGTGTCACGCGTCACCATCTGGAGCGACGTGGCCGGTGTGTACAGCGCGGACCCGCGTAAGGTGAAAGATGCCTGCCTGCTGCCGCTGCTGCGTCTCGACGAAGCCAGCGAGCTGGCGCGTCTGGCCGCGCCGGTACTGCACGCGCGTACCCTGCAGCCGGTGTCCGGCAGCGATATCGACCTGCAGCTGCGCTGCAGCTACACCCCGGATCAGGGCTCCACGCGCATTGAGCGCGTGCTGGCGTCCGGTACCGGGGCGCGTATCGTCACCAGCCACGACGACATCTGCCTGATTGAGTTCCAGGTGCCCGCGGGCCAGGACTTCAAGCTGGCGCATAAAGAGATTGACCTGGTGTTAAAGCGTGCGCAGGTTCGCCCGCTGGCCGTTGGCGTTCACAACGATCGCCAGCTGCTGCAGTTCTGCTATACCGCGGAAGTGGCGGACAGCGCCCTTAAGATTCTGGATGAAGCGGGCCTGCCGGGCGAGCTTCGCCTGCGTCAGGGGCTGGCGCTGGTGGCGATGGTGGGCGCGGGCGTCACCCGTAACCCGCTGCACTGCCATCGCTTCTGGCAGCAGCTGAAAGGCCAGCCGGTGGAATTTACCTGGCAGTCGGAAGAGGGCATTAGCCTGGTGGCCGTGCTGCGTAAAGGGCCAACCGAAAGCCTGATTCAGGGTCTGCATACCTCGCTGTTCCGTGCGGAAAAGCGCATCGGCCTGGTGCTGTTTGGTAAAGGCAACATCGGTTCCCGCTGGCTGGAGCTGTTCGCGCGCGAGCAGGTCACGCTTTCGGCGCGTACCGGGTTTGAATTCATTCTCGCAGGCGTGGTGGACAGCCGCCGCAGCCTGCTGAACTACGAAGGGCTGGACGCCAGCCGGGCACTGGCCTTCTTTAACGATGAAGCCGTCGAGCAGGACGAAGAGTCGCTGTTCCTGTGGATGCGCGCGCACCCGTATGACGATCTGGTGGTGCTGGACGTTACCGCCAGCGAACAGCTTGCCGATCAGTATCTTGATTTCGCCAGCCACGGTTTCCACGTCATCAGCGCCAACAAGCTGGCGGGGGCAAGCAGCACCGATAAATACCGTCAGATCCACGACGCGTTCGAAAAAACCGGTCGTCACTGGCTCTATAACGCCACCGTTGGCGCGGGCCTGCCGGTCAACCATACCGTGCGTGACCTGATTGAAAGCGGCGACAGCATTCTGGCGCTGAGCGGTATCTTCTCCGGCACGCTCTCCTGGCTGTTCCTGCAGTTTGACGGCACCGTACCGTTCACCGACCTGGTGGATCAGGCGTGGCAGCAGGGCTTAACCGAGCCTGACCCGCGCGTTGACCTTTCCGGTAAGGACGTGATGCGTAAGCTGGTGATCCTGGCGCGTGAAGCCGGTTACGACATCGAACCGGATTCCGTCCGCGTCGAATCGCTGGTGCCGGCCGGCTGCGAACAAGGTTCTGTGGACCATTTCTTTGAGAATGGTGACGAGCTTAACGAGCAGATGGTGCAGCGTCTGGAAGCGGCGAACGAGATGGGGCTGGTGCTGCGCTACGTGGCGCGCTTCGAGGCCAACGGAAAAGCGCGCGTCGGCGTCGAGGCGGTGCGCCCTGAACATCCGCTGGCGGCGCTGCTGCCGTGTGATAACGTTTTCGCCATCGAAAGCCGCTGGTATCGCGATAACCCGCTGGTGATCCGCGGTCCTGGCGCCGGGCGCGACGTTACCGCTGGAGCAATCCAGTCCGACATTAACCGCCTGGCTAAGCTGCTGTAATTCCGCTTGTTCCCTCTCCACGTGGGAGAGGGTTAGGGTGAGTGCATCACACCGCACTCACCCCGTCATGAATTTCCCTCATCTTTCCTGAGCAAACCTCACCGTTATTGTTGATTATTTATGTTGACGTCCTTCCGCTTTTCCGTCATTTTTACATCTGGACGTCTAAACGTATAGAAGTTCACAACACAACAGACAACGACAGCGATTGATAGAGGTAAGGTATGAGCTTTTTTCACGCCAACCAGCGGGAAGCACTGAATCAGAGCCTGGCCGAAGTAAACGGTCAGATTAACGTCTCTTTTGAATTTTTCCCGCCGCGCACCAGTGAAATGGAGCAAACCCTGTGGAGTTCTATCGATCGTCTCAGCAGCCTGAAGCCGAAGTTTGTCTCCGTGACCTACGGTGCGAACTCCGGCGAGCGCGACCGTACGCACAGCATCATTAAGGGCATTAAAGACCGTACCGGTCTGGAAGCCGCGCCGCACCTCACCTGTATCGACGCCACCCGCGACGAGCTGCGTGCCATTGCCCAGGATTACTGGAATAACGGTATCCGTCATATCGTTGCGCTGCGCGGCGACCTGCCGCCGGGGAGCGGTAAGCCGGACATGTATGCCGCCGACCTGGTCGGTCTGCTGAAAGACGTGGCGGACTTTGATATCTCCGTTGCCGCTTATCCTGAAGTGCATCCGGAAGCGAAAAGCGCCCAGGCCGATCTGCTTAACTTGAGGCGCAAAGTGGACGCGGGCGCAAACCGCGCCATCACCCAGTTTTTCTTCGATGTAGAAAGCTACCTGCGCTTTCGCGACCGCTGCGTCTCCGCGGGCATCGACGTTGAAATTATTCCGGGGATTCTGCCGGTTTCTAACTTCAAACAGGCGAAGAAATTCGCCGATATGACCAATGTCCGCATTCCGCTGTGGATGTCCAAAATGTACGAAGGGCTGGACGATGACCCGGAAACGCGCAAGCTGGTGGGCGCAAATATCGCGATGGACATGGTGAAGATCTTAAGCCGTGAAGGGGTGAAGGATTTCCACTTCTACACGCTGAACCGCGCGGAAATGAGCTATGCCATTTGTCATACCCTAGGCGTTCGTCCGGCGTAAAAAACACAAAGCCCTTGTAAATTAGAGGGCTTTTTAATCAAACAGATAGTTAAAAGGTATTAACTATCGAATCTGTGGATTATTTCAACTATATCTTATTGCTAGTGGTGTATATCGTAACGGTAACACTGTAAAAGGGAGCATAGCGATGAGCACGTCAGACGAGACCAATAAAGCGGCATCAGTCGGCAAATGCCCGTTCCATCAGGGCGGCGTCGATCACAGCGCGGGCGCAGGTACAGGCAGCCGCGACTGGTGGCCAAAACAACTCCGCATCGATCTTCTTAACCAACATTCCAATCGTTCGAACCCGCTGGGTGAAGACTTCGACTACCGCAAAGAATTCAGCAAGCTTGATTACTCCGCCCTTAAAGGCGACCTCAAAGCACTTTTAACCGACTCCCAACCGTGGTGGCCTGCCGACTGGGGCAGCTATGCGGGCCTGTTTATCCGCATGGCGTGGCACGGCGCAGGCACCTATCGCTCCGTTGACGGACGCGGCGGGGCAGGACGCGGTCAACAGCGCTTTGCGCCATTGAATTCCTGGCCGGATAACGTCAGCCTGGACAAGGCGCGCCGCCTGCTGTGGCCCATCAAGAAAAAATACGGACAAAAGATTTCCTGGGCTGACCTGTTTATCCTCGCGGGTAACGTCGCCCTGGAGAACTCCGGCTTCCGCACCTTCGGTTTTGGTGCCGGACGTGAAGACGTCTGGGAACCGGATCTCGACGTAAACTGGGGTGATGAAAAAGCCTGGCTGACCCATCGTGACCCGGAAGCGCTGGCGAAGCGCCCTCTGGCGGCCACCGAAATGGGGCTGATCTACGTGAACCCGGAAGGGCCAAACGCCAGCGGTGAACCGCTGTCAGCGGCGGCAGCGATTCGCGCGACCTTCGGCAACATGGGCATGAACGACGAAGAGACCGTGGCGCTGATCGCGGGCGGCCACACCCTCGGTAAAACCCACGGTGCGGGTGAAGCCACGCACGTCGGCACCGACCCGGAAGCGTCACCGATTGAAGCGCAGGGCCTGGGCTGGGCGAGCACGCACGGCACGGGCGTTGGCGCAGATGCCATTACCTCCGGCCTGGAAGTCATCTGGTCGCAAACCCCGACCCAGTGGAGCAACTACTTCTTCGAGAACCTGTTTAAATACGAATGGGTGCAAACCCGCAGCCCGGCGGGTGCGATTCAGTTCGAAGCCGTGGATGCGCCGGAAATCATGCCCGATCCGTTCGACCCGTCGAAAAAGCGCAAGCCAACGATGCTGGTCACCGACCTGACGCTGCGTTTTGACCCGGAATTCGAGAAAATTTCCCGCCGCTTCCTGAACGACCCGCAGGCCTTCAACGAAGCCTTCGCGCGCGCGTGGTTCAAACTGACCCACCGCGATATGGGGCCAAAATCGCGTTACCTTGGCCCGGAAGTGCCGAAAGAAGATCTGATCTGGCAGGACCCGCTGCCGCAGGCGGTGTTCAATCCGTCGAAAGAAGACATTGAGAGCCTGAAGGCGGAAATTGTGGCCTCCGGTCTCTCCGTGAGCGAAATGGTTTCTGTTGCCTGGGCGTCAGCGTCAACCTTCCGCGGGGGCGATAAGCGTGGCGGTGCCAACGGCGCGCGTCTGGCGCTGGCACCTCAGCGCGACTGGGACGTGAACGCCGCGGCGGTTCGCGCGTTACCGGCTCTGGAAGCCATCCAGCGCACCACCAACAAAGCCTCCCTGGCCGATATCATCGTGCTGGCGGGCGTGGTTGGCGTTGAGCAGGCGGCGAAAGCGGCAGGCGTTTACGTCAACGTGCCCTTCACGCCGGGCCGCGTTGATGCGCGTCAGGATCAGACGGATATCGAGATGTTTAACCTGCTCGAACCGATTGCCGATGGCTTCCGTAACTACCGTGCGCAGGTGGATGCATCCACGACGGAATCACTGCTGGTTGATAAAGCCCAGCAGCTGACGCTGACCGCACCGGAACTGACGGTGCTGATTGGGGGTCTGCGCGTACTGGGTACCAACTTTGATGGCAGCAAGAATGGCGTGTTCACCGACCGCGAAGGCGTGCTGAGCAATGATTTCTTCGTAAACCTGCTGGATATGAATACCCAGTGGAAGGCGACCGATGAATCCAGTGAGCTGTTTGCCGGAAGCGACCGCGCCAGCGGTGAAGTGAAATATACCGCCACCCGCGCCGATCTGGTCTTCGGTTCTAACGCCGTCCTGCGCGCGCTGGCAGAGGTTTACGCCAGCGATGATGCGCATGAGAAGTTCGTCCGTGACTTTGTTGCCGCATGGGCGAAGGTGATGGATTTGGACCGGTTTGACGTGAAGTAACCCTTGTGCCGGGTGGCGGCTACGCCTTACCCGGCCTACAAATTCAAGTGCCATGTAGGCCGGGTAAGCGCAGCGCCACCCGGCTTTTTTATTACTCCCACTCCTGCAGGAACCGCTGTCCATACTGGTCGGCCACCAGCAGCGCCGCATAGACCTGATCCGGCGTGACGCCGCCGGGCATGTTGTGGATGGTTTCTCCTTCCGCACAGGACGCTTCGGCGATCAGACGCATTTTGGCAGGAATATCTTCTTTGATGTTCAGCTGTGCCAGCGTAATGGGCAGCCCGACGCTGTGGCAGAGCGCCGCGACGGTCTCTATTTCTTCTACCGGCGCGTTTTCCAGCACCAGCTGCGTCAGCGTTCCAAACGCCACTTTCTCGCCATGATAGAAGTGATGTGCGTCCGGCACTGCCGTCATGCCGTTATGAATAGCGTGTGCCGCTGCCAGGCCACCGCTTTCAAAACCGACGCCGCTGAGATAGGTGTTGGCTTCGATGATGCGTTCCAGCGCAGGCGTTACCACATGCTGTTCCGCCGCCAGCATCGCTTTTTCACCCTCTTCAACCAGCGTGTTGTAGCACAGCTCGGCCAGAGCTAACGCCGCCTGGGTGCATTTACCTCCGGCCATGGTAGTCGCGCCGCTGCGCGAGCAGGCGCGCGCTTCAAACCATGTCGCCAGCGCATCGCCAATCCCGGCGGCAAGCAGACGTGCTGGCGCACCCGCCACCACTTTCGTATCCACAATGACCATGTTCGGGTTGTGCGGCAGCATCAGGTAGCGATCGAACTCACCGCTGTCGGTATAAATGACGGAAAGGGCGCTGCAGGGCGCATCGGTGGAAGCGATAGTCGGCGCAATGGCGACCGGCACGTCCATAAAGTGGGCCAGCGCTTTGGCGGTATCCAGCGTTTTACCGCCGCCAATGCCCAGGACCGCCAGGCAGTCGGCGCTGTCGGCCAGTTTTTTCAGTCGATCGATTTCATTTTGTGAACATTCGCCACCAAACGGCGCGATTTCGGCATGCAGTTCGGCATTTTTAAAACTCTGACGCAGGGTCTCTTCGGCAAAGCCCAGCACAAATTTATCGCCGACAACCAGCCAGCGGTTGGCCAGCGGTTTCAGATAGTCGCCGAGACGGGTGAGCACATCAGCGCCCTGGATATATTTTCCCGGCGATTGAATGATACGGTCCATAACAGTTCTCCCTTAGAGGTTGAGGTTACCAAACGCGTTTTTCCAGTCCTGCTCGAACTTCTCTATGGCTGACTCTACCGCTGGCGTGCCGAGCATTTGTTGCGCTACATCTAAAGGAAGCGTGATTGCCTCGCATCCCGCCAGCAGGCAGTCCAGCGCCTGCCGCGGCGTTTTAAAGCTGGCAGCCAGCACGCGGCTTTCCGGCGCGTGCAGTTCCAGCAGGGATTGCAGCTCCTGGACCATGCGAATGCCGTCGCCGCCCTGAGCGTCAACGCGGTTGACATACGGCGCGACATATTTCGCCCCGGCGAGTGCGGCAAGCAAGCCCTGTGCCGCGCTGTAAACGGCGGTCCCCAGCGTGGTTATCCCCTCTTTTTTTAACGCCTTAATCGCGATAAGCCCCTGAGCCGTCACCGGGATTTTTACCACGATGCCCGGGATTGCGTTACTCAGACGTTTGGCCTCTGCCACCATGCCTTCGGCATCGCGGCTCATGGTTTGAGCAAACAGCGTGCCGTCCGGTCCAATGGCTTTTTGCAGACGCGGCAGCACGTCCCAGATGGATTCACGGCTGGCGGCAATGATGCTCGGGTTGGTGGTGACCCCCGCAATGGGAAAAATGTGCGCCAGACGTTCTACTTCCGCCACGTTGGCGGTATCCAGGTACAGTTCCATTACTCTTCCTCGTTTTACAGTTCTAATTCGTGTTGTAACAGGGAAGCAATCGCCTCCCCGGAACTGGCGTTAACCAGCGCGTTGCGAAAATCTTCATGCATGATGCGGCGGGCCAGGCGGGAGAAAATACGCATATGCTGATCGCCCGCAGCGTGTTTGTTCAGCGTCAGCATGATGATGAATTGTGCTTCTTCCTCTCCCCACACGACGGGGGCTTTCAGGCGCGCCACGCTGATGGTGGATTGCTCAATGTGTTCCGATTTGCTGTGCGGGATGGCAAAGCTAAAGCCAAGCCCGGTAGAAAACACGGCTTCGCGCGCCCACAGATCGGCCTCCAGCTTGCGGGGATAGCGGCAACGTCCTGCAAGCAGCAGGTTATCGGTCATCCCTTTCATAACCTCTTCTTTGCTGTTCCAGTCGTTGTCCAGTGAAATGCAGCGAGGTGTGACCAGCGGCGTGTCCTGCTGGTTCATGCGGAACTGCGCCAGCAGGTGTTCCACTTCAAGCGAAGTGCGACACGCCATGGCCTGGTTCAGCAGCTGGCGGCAGGCGCGGCTATCAAGCTGTGCCAGCCGCGCTTTGGTTGCCGGAATGGCAGGTGAGCCCATGCTCAGTTCGTCCAGCCCCAGACCCACCAGCAATGGCAGCACCGAACCTTTTGCACCCAGCTCGCCGCACAGGCCAATCCATTTCCCCTGGCGATGGACGGCCTGTACCGCGTAGTCCAGCGCCCGCAGGAAGGCCGGGTTCAGGCTGTTGTAGTGGCGTGTGACTTTGGCGTTGTCGCGGTCGACGGCCAGCAGATACTGCGTCAGGTCATTGCTGCCGATGCTAAAGAAATCAAGCTCCTCACAGCACTGATCGATGATAAACATCACCGAAGGCACTTCCAGCATGATGCCGAGCGGAATTTTTTCATCAAACGGGATATGTTCAGCCCGGAGCTGCTGTTTCGCTTCGGCGAGCTTCTCTTTGACCCACAGGATCTCTTCCATGGAGGAGATCATCGGGATCATGATCTTCAGTTTGCCGTGAGCAGAGGCGCGCAGGATCGCCCGCAGCTGGGTGGTGAAAAGCACCGCATATTCTTCGTAAATACGAACCGCGCGATAGCCGAGGAACGGATTATTTTCGGCCGGGATATTCAGGTACTCCACCGGTTTATCGCCCCCGATATCCATGGTGCGCACGATAATGCTGCGCCCGTTTGCACTTTCCAGCGCCTGACAGAAAATGTTGTACAGCTCGTTTTCCCCAGGCGCGCTGGTACGGTCCATGTAGAGCATTTCGGTGCGAAACAGGCCAACACCCTCGGCGCCGTTTCCAAACGCAGCCTGCGCTTCAACCGCGTGGGCGATATTCGCGGCAACCTCAACGCGCAGGCCATCGGCGGTTCTGGCTTCCCGCTCAAGCCAGATGCGCTGCTGCTCGCGTAGTGCCTGTTGTACCCGTGCTTCCTGTTGGTAGTAACGCGCCACCGCATCGCTGGCATTGACCACCACCGCACCGGCATTGCCGTCGATAAATACGGGTTTATTGCGCCACTGCAGCAGGCTTTCACTGTCGACACCCACCAGGGTCGGAATATTAAAGGAACGTGCAAGAATGACGGTGTGCGAGGTTGTTCCGCCGCTTTTTAACAGCAGCCCCTTAAGCAAGGTTTTATCGAGTTCCAGAAACTGGCCGGGCGTAAGATCGTCAGCCAGACAGACGCTCTGCTGGGTGAGCTGTCCCGGTGTTGGGAAGCGTTGTTCACCATAAATCTGTTGTAAAAGTTGATAGCAGACATCGCGTACGTCCAGCACGCGTTCCCGCAAGTAGCTGCTGCTGGAACGCGAGAACACGTCGCAGAAATGGTTGGCTGTAGCGACTGTCGCCTGCGCGCAGCTTAGCCCCTGGCTCACGCCCGCAAGCAGATGCTGGCGCAGTGAGGCATCCGTTGCGAGCGATCGGTGTGCGTCGAGAATGGCGCCGGCGGTGCTGTCGCTGTCCAGCGCACGCAGCTCAATATTTTTTACCAGCAGGGTGAGGCCGTTATCCAGCGCTGACTGTTCTTCCTCTAAGTTTTTCGCGTCGGGTAAATCCGTCAGTGCATTGAGATCCAGCGAGGTCAGCAAGGTCAACACACCCTCGGCACTCCCGCTGCAAACGGACAGGGCACGAAAAAGCGTTGGATTAAGGCGCGCGAGAGATTCTGGCAGCGGATCGCGCTCAATATTGATGGCTTCTGCGAGCGGCGCATCACAGTGTGGAAACACTTCCCGAAGCCATTGTTCCAGCTGTTGATGGGCGCTTTGCTCATCTTCACCGTAGATCACCAGACGACAGGCGTCGCCTGCCAGCGTATCGGTGCCAATAAGTGACAGTGCGCTCTTGGCGTTCCCTTTGCGATCGGTGCGCAGATTATGCCACTCGATGTGCGAGATAAACGTGTTGCACAGCGTCTCCACGTGACTTGCCGGACGCGCGTGAACACCGTTGGGCAATTCACAGGTAAATTCCACTACCAGAGCCATACACACTCCTGAAACCAGTCATCATTCATTGGGTAACAGCATACGAGCGTGTTGATGACGCGCGCCATGTGACAAATCTGCCAAAAACTGGACAAATGTAATATCACCTGAAAAGTGAGATTTAACTCACAGGTTGTGGCGGTTTGTCTTATACGTACCCCATGCTCGAAATGTCGAGGCGGATCGCATTTTTATTTCTATATTACAAAAATCCAGTAAATGGCCTTTTTGTCTCCTGTCCGCCGTCTTCCTGATTGCCTATTGTTTGCCACAACATCTTTATGGTTTTAGGCCAGGAGCGACATATGAAAGAGTTGGTGCATATTCTCAAGAACACGCGGCAGCATCTGATGACCGGGGTGTCGCACATGATCCCGTTCGTGGTGGCGGGCGGTATTTTGCTGGCGGTTTCGGTCATGCTGTACGGCAAGGGTGCGGTCCCGGATGCAGCAACCGATCCCAACCTCAAAAAGCTATTCGATATCGGTGTGGCGGGGTTAACGCTGATGGTGCCTTTCCTCGCCGCCTATATTGGCTATTCCATCGCAGAGCGCGCCGCACTTGCTCCCTGCGCTATTGCCGCGTGGGTCGGTAACAGCTTCGGGGCGGGGTTCTTCGGCGCCATTATTGCCGGGATCCTCGGTGGGATTGTGGTCTGGTATCTGAAAAAACTGCCGGTCCCGAAAGTGCTGCGCTCCGTCATGCCTATCTTCATCATCCCTATCATCGGCACCTTTGTTACCGCAGGCATCATGATGTGGGGGCTGGGTGAACCTGTTGGCGCGCTGACAACCGGCTTAACCCAGTGGCTGCAAGGGATGCAGCAGGGCAGCATCGTCGTGCTGGCCATCATCATGGGGTTGATGCTGGCCTTCGACATGGGCGGCCCGATTAATAAAGTCGCCTATGCCTTCATGCTGATCTGCGTTGCTCAGGGCGTCTACACCGTGGTGGCAATTGCGGCAGTCGGCATCTGTGTGCCACCGCTGGGATTGGGCCTGGCGACGCTGATTAACCGCAAGAATTTTACCGGTGAAGAGCGTGAAGCGGGCAAGGCCGCATTAGTGATGGGCTGTGTGGGGGTCACCGAAGGGGCCATTCCGTTTGCGGCGGCCGATCCTCTGCGTGTCATTCCTTCCATCATGCTGGGATCCGCATGTGGCGCAGTGACGGCTGCCGTAATGGGCGCGCAATGCTATGCCGGATGGGGCGGGCTCATCGTTCTGCCTGTGGTGGAAGGCAAACTGAGCTACATCGCGGCGGTCGCGGTAGGGGCTGTGGTGACGGCCATTAGCGTCAACGTGCTGAAGAGTATTGCCCGGAAGAGTGCAAAACAGGTCGAGGAAAAAGAAGACGACCTGGATCTGGATTTCGAAATTAACTGAGTGAGGAAGAGAACATGGCCCGAATTATCGCAGTAACCGCATGTCCGTCAGGCGTTGCCCATACCTATATGGCAGCCGAAGCGCTGGAAAGCGCTGCTAAAGCCAAAGGCTGGGAAGTGAAGGTTGAAACTCAGGGGTCAATTGGTCTGGAGAACGAACTGAACGCTGAGGATATCGCCGCAGCGGATGTGGTGATCCTGACCAAAGATATTGGCATTAAGTTTGAAGAACGTTTTGCCGGGAAAACTATCGTGCGCGTCAACATCAGCGACGCGGTAAAACGCGCCGACGCCATCATGAACAAAATTGACGCTCACCTGGCGCAAACCGCCTGACGCTCTCCCGCCCTTCGGGGCGGGCTCGTTTTCCGTTACAGGAGTTCCCTCATGACGAATCGTACCCAGCGTTTGAAAGATGCACTTTTTGCCAGTCCGCGTGAAATCTCGCTTGAGCGAGCGTTGCTCTATACCGCCAGCCATCAGCAGACGGAAGGCGAGCCGGTTATCCTCAGGCGTGCTAAAGCCACGGCGTACATTCTTGACCATGTGAACATCGCGATTCGTGATGAGGAACTGATTGCCGGAAACCGGACCGTTAAGCCGCGTGCGGGCATTATGTCTCCTGAGATGGATCCGTACTGGCTGCTTAAGGAGCTGGACCAGTTTTCCACGCGTCCACAGGACCGCTTCGATATTAGCGAAGAGGATAAGCAGATCTACCGTGACGTGCTCTATCCCTATTGGGAAAAGCGGTCGATGAAGGATTTCATCAATAGCCAGATGACGGATGAGGTGAAAGCCGCTGTAGGAACGCAAATTTTCAGCATCAACCAGACGGACAAAGGGCAGGGGCATATCATTATTGATTACCCGCGCCTGCTCAATAACGGCCTGAGTACGCTGGTGAAGGAAATGCGGGAACACTGCGCCCGCGATGCGCATAACACGTTCTATGCCTCCGCGCTGATTCTGCTTGAAGCGGCCCAGCGTCATATTCTGCGCTATGCCGCGCTGGCTGAAACGCTTGCCACCGTCTGCGATGAGGCTCCACGGCGTGAAGAATTACGAAAGATTGCCGAAATCTCGCGCCATAACGCCCAGCATAAGCCACAGACGTTCTGGCAGGCGTGTCAGCTGTTCTGGTATATGAACGTCATTTTGCAATACGAATCTAACGCCAGCTCGCTCTCCATTGGCCGCTTCGATCAATACATGCTGCCCTTTTATCAGGCTTCGCTATCACAGGGCGAAGAGCCCGCGTTTCTGAAAGAGATTCTGGAATCGCTGTGGGTGAAGTGCAATGACGTGGTGCTTTTACGCTCGACCAGCAGCGCCCGCTATTTTGCCGGGTTCCCGACCGGGTATACCGCGCTGTTGGGCGGTCTGACGGAGAACGGGCGTAGCGCGGTGAATGTGCTTTCCTTCTTGTGTCTGGATACCTATCAAAGCGTTCAGCTTCCTCAACCGAACCTCGGCGTGCGGGTCAACGAACTTATCGACCGGCCTTTCCTGCTTAAAACGGCGGAGACGATCCGCCTGGGCACCGGCATCCCGCAGATCTTTAACGATGAAGTGGTGGTGCCTGCATTCCTGAATCGGGGTGTGTCGCTGGAAGATGCGCGCGACTACGCGGTGGTTGGCTGTGTAGAACTGTCGATTCCGGGTAAAACCTACGGTCTGCACGATATTGCGATGTTTAACCTGCTGAAGGTGATGGAAATCGCGATGCAGGAGAACGAAGGCAACGCAGCGCTGAGTTATGAAGGTTTGCTGGAGCATATTCGCGCCAAAATTAATCACTACATTGCGCTGATGATCGAGGGGAGCAATATCTGCGATATCGGCCATCGCGACTGGGCACCGGTGCCGTTGCTCTCTTCTTTTATTAACCATTGTCTGGAAGCGGGTAAAGACATCACCGACGGTGGCGCGCGCTATAACTTTTCTGGCGTGCAGGGGATCGGGATAGCGAATTTGAGCGACTCTCTGCATGCCCTGAAAGGGCTGGTTTTTGAACAGCAGCGCTTAAGTTTTGATGAATTGCTAGCCGTATTGAAGGCCAACTTTGCCACGCCTGAAGGCAAAAAAATCCGCGCCCGGTTGATCGGTCGATTCGAAAAATACGGCAATGATGTTGATGATGTCGACAACATCAGCGCTGAACTGCTGCGCCACTACTGCAAAGAGGTTGAAAAATACCGGAACCCGCGCGGTGGGCAGTTCACGCCGGGTTCTTATACCGTATCGGCACATGTGCCGCTGGGGGCGGTGGTGGGAGCAACGCCCGATGGCCGCTTTGCCGGAGAACAGCTGGCCGACGGTGGACTCTCGCCGATGCTTGGGCAAGATATGCAGGGCCCGACGGCGGTACTGAAATCGGTAAGTAAGCTGGATAACTATCTGTTATCTAACGGTACGCTGCTAAACGTTAAGTTCACCCCCGCGACGCTGGAAGGCGATGCCGGGCTGCAAAAGCTGGCGGATTTCCTGCGCGCTTTCACCCAGCTTAAATTGCAGCACATCCAGTTCAACGTGGTGAACGCGGATACGCTGCGTGAGGCGCAACAGCGTCCGCAGGATTTTGCCGGTCTGGTGGTGCGCGTTGCCGGATACAGCGCCTTCTTTGTTGAGTTATCGAAGGAGATCCAGGATGACATTATCCGCCGTACAGCGCATCAGCTGTGACGAGGTTGAAACACGCGCCGAGGTGGCGCGTATTTTCAATATCCAGCGCTACTCGTTGAATGACGGCCGCGGCATCCGTACGGTGGTTTTTTTTAAAGGCTGCCCTCACCGCTGCCCGTGGTGTGCTAATCCAGAGTCGATCTCACCGAAAATCGAGACGGTGCGAAGAGAGAGTCAATGTCTTCACTGTGCCCCCTGTCTGCGTGACGCTGATGAATGCCCGTCAGGTGCCTTCAGGCATATCGGAAGGGATGTGACCCTTGATGAGCTGGAAAACGAGGTGATGAAAGACGATGTCTTCTTTCGTTCCTCGGGAGGCGGGGTGACGCTTTCGGGTGGGGAAGTGTTGATGCAGGCACCTTTCGCGACACGTTTTCTACAGAGGCTGCGTCGTTTCGGCGTGCATACGGCCATCGAAACGGCAGGCGATGCGCCTTTGTCCCGGCTAATGCCGCTGGCCCGCCAGTGTGATGAAGTGCTGTTTGATTTGAAGATCATGGACTCGGAGCAGGCCCTGGCAATGGTGGGAATAAATCTTCCGAGAGTGCTGGATAATTTCCGCCAGCTGGTGGCTGAGGGGATAAACGTCATTCCTCGCGTCCCGCTTATTCCTGGCTATACGCTCAACGAAACGAATATGGCGCGCGTATTGGCTTTCCTGGTACCTTCAGGAATACGGCAACTGCATCTATTGCCTTTCCATCAGTATGGGGAGCCAAAATACCGCTTGCTGGGAAAGGAGTGGGGAATGCGGCAAACCATCCCTCCGACGGAAGAGGAGGTGTCAGCGATGCGGCAACTGGCTGAGCGCGAAGGCTTCAACGTAACCCTGGGAGGCTAAGCAATGACAGCGATCGCTGGACGTCATCTGGTGGCGGTGACCGCGTGCGTCAGCGGTGTCGCACATACCTATATGGCTGCCGAACGGCTGGAAAAGCTCTGCCAGCAGGAGAAGTGGAGCGTTAACATCGAGACTCAGGGAGCGCTGGGCGTTGAGAACGAGCTTAATGAAGAGGACATCCGGCGCGCCGATGTCGTATTGCTGATTACCGATATCGACCTGGCGGGCAGTGAACGTTTCGATCATACGCGCTACGTGAAGTGCGGTATTAACGCCTTTTTACGCGACCCACAAAAGGTGATGGGGGCGGTGCGTAGAATGCTATCCGCGCCGCAGCATACTCAGGTCATTCTTGACTAGCGGCCTTGCCGGTGAGCTGGCTGTGATACTGGCGACGGTATTCAGACGGCGAACGCTCCGTGTTTTTACGAAATAACCGACAGAAATAGTTACTGTCGACAAATCCGCAGGCATGCGCCACCTCTTTCACTTTTAAATCATACCCTTTCAGCAGCTGGCGCGCGTGTTCCAGCCGGGTATGCGTCAGGTATTCATTGAAACCCACTGCGCCCGTTTTCTGGAACAGATGCGACAGGTAGTTTGGGGAAATATAAAACGCCTGCGCGACGGATTCCCGGGTAAGCGGAGTGGCGTAGTGTTCATCAATATAAACCCGAATGGCTTCAAACAGAGCCTGACTGCGGGAGGCGGTTTGGATCTGACTACCCAGCAGGTCTACGCAGTGGCTAAGCAGGCTGGCGATAATCAGCCGTGCGGTTTGCTGCTCGTGTGGCTGCATCTGCATTTCGTGGAGCGTCTGTAAGAGTAGCGATCCAATACGGGGACCGCGGCGGGCAACGTGCTGCTTCGCCAGGTTTCGCACGTCTATACCGTCCCAGTGCAAAAGGCTAAACCCGAGCTGCTGTTTGCCAAACAGGATGCTCAGCGTTGTTGCCGATGCTTGCCATTGTGGATTATTCCAGCCGCCAGCCGGGACGTATAACACATCACCCTGCTGTAAAACGCAGTCAGCCAGGTCTTTCATTGACCCTTCGATCACGATCTCCAGACGTGGAAAATCAACCTGCAAGGCAAGTTCGGGGGCTGAGGTCGCGGAGTTTGCAAAATGCACCTGACGCAGCGGCGTTGTGCTGTTGATCAGGTCAGTCAGGATGCGGGTAATGTCGTGGTGCATGGTGGATACCAGGTATTGCCGGGTGGCGCTAACGCTTACCCGGCCTACTTAACGTAGGTCCGTGCAAGCGCAGCGCCGCCGGGCATAAAGCATTAGCCGGTGTTACGCATACCCGCCGCAACGCCCGCAATCGTCACCATCAGCGCCTGTTCAACGCGCGGATCCGGCTCTTTGCCTTCTTCTTCCGCGAGACGCGAGCGGTGCAGCAGCTCTGCCTGCAGGACGTTCAGCGGGTCGGTGTAGATATTACGCAGCTGAATAGACTCGGCAATCCACGGCAGGTCCGCCATCAGGTGCGAGTCGTTGGCGATGTCCAGCACCACTTTGATGTCGCCTTCCAGCAGTTCGCGCAGCTCTTTACCCAGCGCCCACAGCTCGGGCTTCACCAGACGCTGGTCGTAGTACTCCGCCAGCCACAGGTCCGCTTTCGAGAAGACCATTTCCAGCATGCCCAGGCGGGTAGAGAAGAATGGCCAGTCGCGGCACATGGTTTCCAGTTCGTTCTGTTTACCGTCTTCCACCACTTTTTGCAGCGCGGCACCGGCACCCAGCCAGGCGGGCAGCATCAAACGGTTCTGTGTCCAGGCGAAGATCCACGGGATTGCGCGCAGAGACTCTACGCCACCGGTTGGGCGACGCTTCGCAGGACGCGAGCCCAGCGGCAGTTTACCCAGCTCCTGCTCAGGGGTGGCTGAACGGAAGTAAGGCACGAAATCTTTGTTTTCACGCACGTAGCCGCGGTACAGATCGCAGGAGATCGCCGACAGTTCGTCCATGATATGGCACCAGGAGGCTTTCGGCTCCGGCGGCGGCAGCAGGTTGGCTTCCAGGATCGCGCTGGTATAGAGCGACAGGCTGCTGATGGTCACTTCCGGCAGGCCGTACTTGAAGCGGATCATCTCGCCCTGCTCGGTGACGCGCAGGCCGCCTTTCAGGCTTCCCGGCGGCTGCGACAGCAGCGCTGCGTGCGCAGGTGCGCCGCCGCGGCCAATGGAGCCCCCGCGTCCGTGGAACAGGGTCAGTTCAATACCGGCTTTCTCGCAGGTTTTGATCAGTGCGTCCTGCGCCTGATACTGCGCCCAGGATGCCGCCATCACGCCCGCATCTTTCGCGGAGTCGGAATAGCCAATCATTACCATCTGTTTGCCCTGAATAAAGCCGCGGTACCAGTCGATATTCAACAGCTGGCTCATGACGTCGTTGGCATTGTTCAGGTCGTCGAGGGTCTCAAACAGCGGGGCGACAGGCAGAGCGTAGTCGATTCCCGCTTCTTTCAGCAGAAGGTGAACGCCCAGCACGTCGGACGGGGTCTTCGCCATGGAGATCACATAGGCGGCCACCGATCCTTTCGGTGCGTCCACGATCGCTTTACAGGTGTTGAGCACTTCGCGAGTGTCGTTGCTTGGCTCCCAGTTGCGCGGCAGCAGAGGGCGCTTCGAGTTCAGCTCGCGGATCAGGAAGGCCTGTTTGTCGGCTTCAGACCAGCTCTCATAGTCGCCGATGCCGAGATAGCGGGTCAGCTCGCCCAGCGCTTCGGTATGGCGGGTACTTTCCTGACGGACGTCGATACGCACCAGCGGCACGCCGAAACACTTCACGCGACGCAGGGTGTCGAGCAGTTCGCCGTTGGCGATGATGCCCATCCCGCACGCCTGGAGTGATTTATAACAGGCGTAAAGCGGCTCCCAGAGCTGTTCGTTCTGGCTGAGCAGGCCTTCTGGTTTTGGCAGGCGCTGGCCTTTCAGGCGCGCTTCCAGCCAGGCCTGAGTGGCCATCAGCTGACCGCGCAGCTTTTTCATCAGGAAACGGTACGGCTCGCTGGCGCCTTCTTCACCGGCCAGCGCGCGCAGCTCCGGCGTCGCTTCAACCATCGACAGCTCGGAGATCAGCACCTGAATGTCTTTCAGGAACAGGTCGGTCGCTTTCCAGCGGCTCAGCAGCAGGACGTGACGGGTGATTTCCGCAGTCACGTTCGGGTTGCCGTCGCGGTCGCCGCCCATCCAGGAGGTGAAGCGTACCGGAACGAAATCGACCGGCAGGCGGTAGCCCAGGTTCGCTTCCAGCTGTTCGTTCAGCTCGCGCAGGTAGTTCGGCACCCCTTCCCACAGGCTATTTTCCACCACCGCAAAGCCCCATTTGGCTTCGTCGACCGGGCTTGGGCGATGCTTACGAATCTCATCGGTGTGCCAGGACTGGGCAATGAGCTGGCGCAGACGGCGCATCAGCTGGTTGCGTTCGTAGTCGGCAATGTCTTTGTTATCCAACTGCTTCAGGCAGTTGTTCACTTCCACCATTTTGTGGATCAGGGTGCGACGGGTGATTTCCGTTGGGTGAGCGGTGAGTACCAGCTCCAGCGAAAGGGACTCCACCGCTTTTTTGATGGTGGCTTCGTTGAGATCAGGCTGGTCTTTCAGTTTACGAAGGGTGCGGGCAATGACTTCCGGGTTGCTGGCCGCTTCGCCGTTTGGCGAAATGCTATGGTACTGCTCAGCGGTGTTGGCCAGGTTCAGGAACTGGCTGAACGCGCGTGCAACGGGCAGCAGCTCGTCGTTAGAGAGGTTCTGCAACGTGGTCAGCAGCTCCTGACGACTGGCCTCGTTACCGGCACGGGAAGATTTAGAGAGCTTGCGGATGGTTTCAACGCGATCGAGGATATTCTCCCCCAGCGCATCTTTGATGGTATCTCCAAGCACTTTGCCGAGCATACTGACATTACTACGCAACGCGGAATATTGTTCGTTCATAAAAACCCAGTCACCCCATCATTTTTGTTTATGCCCAGGCGAAAATCTTCTGGCCATTATTTTGTCATCTCCCTTTATAAAGCCACGTAAAACCCCCGTCGTCAATTGCTGCGAAAACGGTTCAGCAAACGAATAAATGTGGGCAATTTACGAAATTTAATTCGCATTGCGTCAGATAAGAGATGCTTATGGGAATGTGACGAAGATCATGCGATTTGTTGCCCTCATCCTGACCCTCTCCCACAGGGAGAGGGGACTTTTCGGCGGGCCTTAATGCCAGCAGAAGTGATGCACAACCTGGGTAATCAGTTCGCGGGTGGGCTTGATGAAGCGGGTCTCCAGATATTCATCCGGCTGATGCGCCTGGTTGATGGAGCCCGGGCCAAGGACCAGCGTCGGGCACAGCGTCTGAATAAACGGCGCTTCGGTGCAGTAGTTCACCACGTCGGTTTTCTCGCCGAGCAGTTTTTCCACCACTTCAACCAGCTGGTGGTCCGGCGGGCATTCGTAACCCGGGATCGGCGGATGCAGTTCGGAAACCGTCAGGCGGCCCGGCCAGCGCTCGCTCACCGGAGCCAGGGCTTCATTCAGCAGGCCGTCGAGATCGCTCAGGGTCATGCCCGGCAGCGGACGGATGTCCATATGCAGTTCGCAGCAGGCGCAGATACGGTTGGAGGCATCGCCGCCGTGCAGGCTGCCGAGGTTTAGCGTCGGATACGGCACGGTGAACGCCTCGTAGTGATAACGCTCTTTCAGCGAGTCGCGCAGGGCCATGATGCGACCAATGGCGTCATGCATCAGCTCGATCGCATTGACGCCGCGCGCCGGATCGCTGGAGTGGCCGGACTGGCCCAGCACGCGCACGGCGGTAGAGATATGGCCTTTGTGCGCGCGAATAGGCTGCAGAGACGTCGGCTCGCCGATGATGGCGCAATCCGGACGAATTGACGTGTTTTCAGAGAAGTAGCGCGCGCCCGCCATGCTGGTCTCTTCATCGGCGGTCGCCAGAATATAGAGCGGTTTTTTCAGCTTCGTCACGTCCACGTCACGCAGCGCGTCGAGGATAAAGGCGAAGAAGCCTTTCATGTCGGCGGTGCCCAGACCATAGAGCTTGTTGTCGTGCTCGGTCAGGGTGAAGGGATCGCGCGTCCAGCGGCCATCGTCAAACGGCACGGTGTCGGTATGACCGGCCAGCAGCAGGCCGCCCGCTCCGGTTCCGGTGCTGGCCAGCAGGTTAAATTTGTGGCGGGTTCCGGGAACGGGCTGAACCTCAACGTTAAACCCAATATCGCTAAACCAACCCGCCAGCAGATTGATTAAAGACTCATTGCTCTGATCCAGCGCTTCTTCCGTTGCGCTGATGGACGGTGTGGCAATCAGGGCGCGGTAGATCTCGATAAATGGCGGTAAGTTCATTTTCATTGTTGACACACCTTAGGTCGTGATAGTATCAATATTCATGCAATAAATGTGAATAAAAATACATTAACGTTGAGCATAAAGGAACCCGATGTTGAATACGCTGATTGTAGGCGCTAGCGGTTATGCGGGCGCAGAGCTTGTAAGCTACGTAAATCGCCACCCTCATATGACCATAACCGCTTTGACCGTGTCAGCGCAAAGCAATGATGCAGGAAAGTTAATTTCCGATTTGCATCCGCAGCTTAGGGGCATTGTTGACCTGCCGCTGCAGCCGATGTCTGACATCAGCGAGTTTACCGACGGCGTCGACGTGGTGTTTTTAGCCACCGCGCACGAGGTCAGCCACGACCTGGCGCCGCAGTTCCTGGCGGCCGGCTGCGTGGTGTTCGACCTCTCCGGCGCGTTCCGCGTTAACGACGGCGCGTTCTACGAAAAATATTATGGTTTCACCCATCAGCACCCGGATCTGCTGGAAAAAGCGGTTTACGGCCTGGCGGAGTGGAGCGCAGATAAACTGAAAGAGGCGGATCTGATTGCCGTGCCGGGCTGCTACCCGACGGCGGCGCAGCTTTCCCTGAAGCCGCTGATCGATGCAGGGCTGCTGGATCTGAACCAGTGGCCGGTGATCAACGCGACCAGCGGCGTGAGCGGTGCGGGGCGTAAAGCGGCAATCTCGAATAGCTTCTGTGAAGTGAGCCTTCAGCCGTACGGCGTGTTTAATCACCGTCATCACCCTGAAATCACGACGCACCTGGGCGCGGACGTCATTTTCACTCCGCATCTGGGCAGCTTTCCGCGCGGGATCCTCGAAACTATCACCTGTCGCCTGAAGCCGGGCGTGACCAAAGAGCAGGTGAGCGAGGTCTTCACGCAGGCGTATGCGGATAAACCGCTGGTGCGCCTGTACGACAAAGGCGTCCCGGCGCTGAAAAACGTGGTCGGCCTGCCGTTCTGCGACATCGGCTTTGCCGTGCAGGGTGAGCATCTCATCGTGGTGGCCGCAGAAGATAACTTACTCAAAGGCGCTGCCGCACAGGCAATGCAGTGTGCAAATATTCGTTTCGGTTTCCCGGAAACGCAGGCTCTTATTTAAGGTGTGATGATGAACCCATTAATTATCAAACTCGGTGGTGTACTGCTGGACAGCGAAGAAGCGCTGGAGCGTCTGTTTACCGCGCTGGTGAACTATCGCGAATCACACCAGCGTCCGCTGGTCATTGTGCACGGCGGCGGCTGCGTGGTGGATGAGCTGATGAAAGGGCTCAACCTGCCGGTGATCAAGAAAAACGGCCTGCGCGTCACGCCTGCTGACCAGATTGACATCATTACCGGCGCGCTGGCGGGCACGGCGAACAAAACGCTGCTGGCGTGGGCGAAGAAGCACCACATTGCCTCCGTTGGCCTCTATCTGGGCGATGGCGACAGCGTAAAAGTGACCCAGCTCGACGAAGCGCTCGGCCACGTTGGACTGGCGCAGCCGGGTTCGCCTAAGCTGATTAACACGCTGCTGGAAGGCGGTTTCCTGCCGGTGGTGAGCTCTATCGGCGTGACCGAAGCGGGCGAGCTGATGAACGTTAACGCGGACCAGGCGGCAACCGCGCTGGCGGCAACGCTGGGCGCGGACCTGATCCTGCTCTCCGACGTGAGCGGCATTCTGGACGGTAAAGGCCAGCGCATTGCGGAAATGACGGCAGAGAAAGCCGAACAGCTGATCGCGCAGGGCATTATTACCGATGGCATGATCGTCAAAGTGAACGCCGCGCTGGATGCGGCGCGCACGCTGGGCCGCCCGGTGGATATCGCCTCCTGGCGTCACGCGGAGCAGCTCCCGGCGCTGTTTAACGGCACGCCGATTGGCACGCGTATTCTGGCTTAAGTTTTTATTGAATGACCGTAGGCCGGGTAAGCGAAGCGCCACCCGGCGGAACTAACGAATAAAGGAAGCATGTTATGGCACTTTGGGGTGGGCGTTTTACACAGGCAGCGGATCAGCGGTTCAAACAGTTCAATGACTCTTTGCGCTTCGACTATCGCCTGGCCGAACAGGATATTGTCGGCTCTGTGGCCTGGTCCAAGGCGCTGGTGACGGTGGGCGTGCTGACCGCTGAGGAACAGCTCCAGCTGGAAGAGGTGCTGAACAATCTGCTGGAAGAGGTGCGTCTGGATCCGCAGCAAATCCTGCAGAGCGACGCCGAAGATATTCACAGCTGGGTGGAAAGCAAACTTATCGACAAAGTCGGTCAGCTGGGTAAAAAGCTGCATACCGGCCGTAGCCGTAACGACCAGGTCGCCACCGATCTGAAGCTGTGGTGCAAAGATACCGTTGGCGAACTGCTGGCGGCCAACCGTCAGCTGCAGACCGCGCTGGTGGAGACCGCGCAGAACAATCAGGATGCGGTGATGCCGGGCTATACCCACCTGCAGCGCGCGCAGCCGGTGACCTTTGCCCACTGGTGCCTGGCCTACGTTGAGATGCTGGCGCGTGACGAAAGCCGTCTGCAGGATACCCTCAAGCGTCTGGACGTCAGCCCGCTGGGCAGCGGCGCGCTGGCGGGTACGGCGTATGAAATCGACCGCGAACAGCTCGCAGGCTGGCTGGGCTTTGCCTCCGCCACCCGCAACAGCCTGGACAGCGTTTCTGACCGCGACCACGTGCTGGAGCTGCTTTCCAATGCGTCTATCGGGATGGTGCACCTGTCGCGCTTTGCCGAAGACCTGATCTTCTTTAACTCCGGTGAAGCCGGTTTTGTTGAGCTGTCTGACCGCGTGACCTCAGGCTCGTCCCTGATGCCGCAAAAGAAAAACCCGGACGCGCTGGAGCTGATCCGCGGGAAGTGTGGCCGCGTACAGGGCGCGCTGACCGGCATGATGATGACCCTGAAAGGGCTGCCGCTGGCGTACAACAAAGACATGCAGGAAGACAAAGAAGGGCTTTTCGACGCGCTCGACACCTGGCTGGACTGTCTGCACATGGGCGCGCTGGTGCTGGACGGCATTCAGGTGAAACGTCCGCGCTGCCAGGAAGCGGCGCAGCAGGGCTATGCGAACTCGACCGAGCTGGCGGATTATCTGGTGGCGAAAGGCGTACCGTTCCGTGAAGCGCACCACATTGTGGGTGAAGCGGTAGTAGAAGCTATTCGTCAGGGTAAACCGCTGGAAGATCTGGCGCTGGCCGACCTGCAGAAATTCAGCGCGGTGATTGGGGAAGATGTATATCCGATTCTGGCGCTGCAATCCTGCCTGGATAAGCGTGCCGCGAAAGGCGGCGTGTCGCCGAAGCAGGTGGCGCAGGCGATTGCGGATGCGAAAAACCGCCTGATTTGATGCCTGAAACGTCGGGTGGCGGCTTCGCCTTACCCGACCTACAAAACCCCAGCCCAACCCTGAGTTGGGCTTTTTTACGCAAAAAAAAAGCGGACCACGGGGTCCGCAAAAGTTCACGTTGGCTTTAGTTGTTCGAGTTTTGAGAGAAACTCGCTGACGGTGCGGGGACGTCAAGGGTCAAACACGTGCCGCCTCGTCTATGTGGTGTATTATTCAACAGAATGCTTGATAGGGATAATCGTTCGTTGCTATGCTATCTATCGCCATGAACTATCGTGGCGACGGAGGATGAATAATGAATATTCGTGATCTTGAATACCTGGTAGCGTTAGCCGAGCATCGCCACTTTCGCCGCGCGGCAGATTCCTGCCACGTTAGCCAGCCCACGCTGAGCGGTCAGATCCGCAAGCTGGAAGACGAGCTGGGCGTGATGCTGCTGGAGCGCACCAGTCGTAAGGTTCTGTTCACACAGGCAGGTCTGCTGCTGGTGGATCAGGCGCGTACCGTGCTGCGCGAGGTCAAAGTGCTCAAGGAAATGGCAAGCCAGCAGGGGGAGGCGATGTCCGGCCCGCTGCACATTGGCCTGATCCCAACCGTTGGCCCGTACCTGTTGCCGCACATCATTCCGATGCTGCACCAGACGTTCCCGAAACTCGAAATGTACCTGCACGAAGCGCAAACCCATCAGCTGCTGGCGCAGCTGGACAGCGGCAAGCTCGACTGCGCCATTCTGGCACTGGTCAAAGAGAGCGAAGCGTTTATTGAAGTGCCGCTGTTCGATGAGCCGATGATGCTGGCGATCTACGAAGATCACCCGTGGGCGAACCGCGATCGCGTGCCGATGGCCGATCTGGCGGGTGAAAAGCTGCTGATGCTGGAAGACGGCCACTGCCTGCGCGATCAGGCAATGGGCTTCTGCTTTGAAGCGGGTGCTGATGAAGATACCCACTTCCGCGCAACCAGCCTTGAAACGCTGCGTAATATGGTCGCGGCGGGAAGCGGTATCACGCTGCTGCCTGCGCTGGCGGTGCCGCGCGAGCGTAAACGTGATGGCGTGGTCTATCTGCCGTGCATTAAGCCGGAGCCGCGTCGCACTATCGGCCTGGTCTATCGTCCTGGGTCGCCGCTGCGCAGCCGCTATGAGCAGCTGGCAGAGGCCATCCGCGGTGCGATGGATGGCCATTTTGACAGCGCGTTAAAACAGGCGGTTTAAGCCGTTCAGCGCGGCGACCCGATAGGCTTCCGCCATGGTCGGGTAGTTAAAGGTGGTGTTAACGAAGTACTCAATGGTGTTACCGCCGCCTTTCTGCTCCATTATCGCCTGGCCGATATGAATGATTTCCGCCGCGCGTTCGCCAAAGCAGTGAATGCCGAGGATCTCTTTCGTTTCGCGGTGGAACAGGATCTTCAGCGTCCCCACGCTCATCCCCACGATTTGCGCCCGCGCTAGATGTTTAAACTGCGCGCGACCCACCTCGTAAGGCACCTTCATTGACGTCAGCTGCTGCTCGGTTTTGCCGACAGAACTGATTTCCGGAATGGTATAGATACCCGTCGGAATATCTTCGATCAGGTGCGCCGTTGCTTCGCCTTTTACCAGCGCCTGAGCGGCAATGCGGCCCTGGTCGTAAGCGGCTGATGCCAGGCTTGGGTAGCCAATCACGTCGCCAACCGCGTAAACGTGCGGCAGGGCGGTCTGGTACATGCTGTTGACCTTAAGCTGACCACGGCTGTCGGTTTCAAGCCCGATATTTTCCAGCTGCAGGGAATCGGTGTTGCCGGTGCGACCGTTGGCGTACAGCAGGCAGTCTGCTTTCAGCTTTTTGCCGGACTTAAGGTGCATAATCACCCCGTCGTCACAGCCTTCAATCTTCTCGTACTCTTCGTTGTGGCGAATCACCACGCCGCTGTTCCAGAAGTGGTAGGAGAGGGAGTCTGACATCTCCTGATCGAGGAACGCCAGCAGGCGGTCGCGGGTGTTGATCAGGTCAACTTTGACGTCCATTCCGCGGAAGATCGACGCATATTCGCAGCCAATGACCCCTGCGCCGTAGATAATAACGTGGCGGGGTTCATGGTGCAGGCTCAGAATCGAGTCGCTGTCGTAGACGCGCGGGTGCGAGAAGTCCACGTCGGCCGGATGATACGGGCGCGAGCCGCAGGCAATCACAAATTTTTCAGCGGTGATGGTTTCAACCGACCCATCGTGGCATTCGAGTGCCAGGGTGTGTTCATCCACAAAATGCGCGTTACCCTGCAAAATCTCACAGTGGTTACGCTCATAAAACCCCTGACGCATGCGCGTCTGCTGATTAATGACGGTATCCGCGTGGTTCAGGATGTCGGCAAAGGAGGAACGAAGAAGTCGGGAGTGGTCGCTGTAAAGAGGGTTCTGGTTAAATTCGATAATGCGGCTGACGGCGTGGCGGAGGGCTTTCGAAGGGATGGTGCCCCAGTGGGTGCAACCGCCGCCGACATTATGGTAGCGCTCAATGACCGCTACTCTGGCTCCCTGTTTCACCAGACCCATAGCAGCACCTTCGCCGCCGGGGCCGGAACCAATAACTATTGCGTCGTAATCGTAGGAATGTGGCATGGCAAGGCTTACCTGTTCTTATACATAAAAGCAACAGAATCATAACATCATTGCCAGGGTAACCCAATTATCGTTGTGCTTTTTTCCGGCAGTGGAGCACAAACCGCACGTAAACAATCATTCACAAAGCCAGGCAAACAGATTAATTTTATTCTCTGGTATAGTGCCGGCAGGCCTTTGGAAGGATTCAACTATCGTGATGGGCGTAAGAGCACAACAAAAAGAGAAAACCCGGCGTTCGCTGGTGGAAGCCGCATTCAGTCAACTGAGTGCTGAGCGGAGTTTTGCCAGTTTGAGCCTGCGCGAAGTCGCACGCGAGGCCGGGATTGCGCCAACGTCCTTCTATCGTCACTTCCGTGACGTGGATGAGCTGGGCCTGACCATGGTCGACGAAAGCGGGCTGATGCTGCGCCAGCTGATGCGCCAGGCGCGTCAGCGTATCGCAAAAGGGGGCAGCGTGATCCGCACCTCCGTGTCGACCTTTATGGAATTTATCGGCAATAACCCCAACGCGTTTCGTCTGCTTCTGCGCGAGCGTTCGGGCACATCGGCGGCGTTTCGTGCCGCCGTCGCGCGTGAAATTCAGCACTTCATCGCGGAACTTGCCGACTATCTTGAACTCGAAAACCATATGCCGCGTGCGTTTACTGAAGCACAGGCCGAGGCGATGGTGACGATTGTTTTCAGCGCGGGTGCCGAAGCGCTGGATGTCAGCATTGAACAACGCAAGCAGCTCGAAGAGCGACTGGTATTGCAGCTCAGGATGATCTCCAAAGGCGCGTACTACTGGTATCGCCGTGAACAAGAGAAACTGGCACATCAAACCGAAGAGTGAAGGTGAGTAATGAAACAGTCAGGTCAGGATAAAGGGACGCTGTTGCTGGCATTGATCGCTGGCTTATCCATTAATGGAACGTTTGCCGCTATTTTTAGCTCAATTGTTCCATTTTCGATTTTCCCGCTTATTGCGCTGGTGCTGACGGTGTACTGCCTGCATCAACGTTACCTGAACCGCACCATGCCGGTGGGGTTACCGGGGCTGGCCGCCGCCTGCTTTATTCTGGGCGTATTGCTCTACAGCACGGTGGTGCGCGCGGAGTATCCGGATATCGGCTCTAACTTCTTCCCTGCGGTGCTGTCTGTTGCGCTGGTGTTCTGGATTGGCTCACGCATGCGTAGCCGTAAGAGCCAGTTGCCGGAGTAATGAATTATTTGTTGTAGGGCAGGTAAGCGAAGCGCCACCTGCCAAAAAAGCCGGATGGCGCTACGCTTATCCGGCCTACAGATCACCGTGCGGTAAGTAAAACGCCGCACTCCATATGGTGCGTATACGGGAACTGATCGAACAGCGCCAGACGTTCAACCTTGTGCGTCTGGCCTAATGTTTCGAGGTTCTTGCACAGCGTCTCCGGGTTACAGGAGATGTACAAAATACGCGGATACGCCTGCACCATCTTCTCGGTTTCGCTGTCCAGTCCACTGCGCGGCGGGTCGACAAAAATCGTCTCACACCGGTAGCTCTTGAGATCGATCCCTTCCAGGCGGTTAAACTGGCGCACGCCGTTCATGGCCTGCGTGAACTCTTCTGCGGCCATACGAACGATCTGCACGTTGTCGATATGGTTAGCGGCAATGTTGTACTGCGCGGCGGCAACCGACGGCTTGGCGATTTCCGTCGCCAGAACGCGATCGAAGTTACGCGCCAGCGCCAGCGAGAAGTTGCCGTTACCGCAGTACAGCTCAAGCAGGTCGCCTTTAGATCCTTCCGTCGCCTTCAGCGCCCACTCCAGCATCTGCACGTTCATCGCGGCGTTCGGCTGGGTGAAGCTGTTCTCGACCTGACGATACACCATCTCTTTACCCGCCACCGGCAGGCGCTCGTCAATGTAATCCTGATCCAGCATGATTTTGGTTTTGGTCGCGCGGCCAATCAGGTGAACGTTGATGTTCTGCGCGCGCAGCGCATCGCGCAGGGCTTCTGCCTGCTCGCGCCATTCGTCGGTCAGCGCTTTGTGATAGAGCAGGGAGACAATCGCCTGATTGCTTTGCGTGGTCAGGTAGTCAATCTGGAACAGCTTGTTACGCAGTACCGGATTGTTGCGCACGCCGTCCATTATCAGCGTCATTAATTGGTTAATGAGCTCGCTCGCCGCCGGAAAGCTGTCCACGCGAATGCGGGATTTCGTTTGCTGATCGAAAATGATGTGGTACAGGTCGTCACCGTCGTGCCAGATGCGGAACTCGGCGCGCATGCGGTAGTGGCTGACGGGGGAGCGGAACACCTCGGGAACGGGCGCGTTGAACGGCGTCATCATACTTTGCAGACGGACAACTTTTTCGGCCAGCTGCGCGTCGTACTGTTCTGTCGGGAGGTGTTCTGGGGTCATGATGCGTCCTGAGTGATAATGAATTACGCGGGGATTGTAGGCATTGTT
Source organism: Enterobacter sp. PP-008-ECC_S150 (assembly GCF_045257065.1). Classification (NCBI taxonomy): domain Bacteria; kingdom Pseudomonadati; phylum Pseudomonadota; class Gammaproteobacteria; order Enterobacterales; family Enterobacteriaceae; genus Enterobacter; species Enterobacter sp. PP-008-ECC_S150. The sequence goes on from NZ_JBJHHG010000019.1 coordinate 107,215, forward strand.
CAGGGGATGTCCAGATTTAATGCCCAATAGCTGTCTGGACATCCATACGTGTCTAATTGTAGCATTCTGTTTCCGGTCTCCTGAGAGTGAAAAGGGAATCCAGTGTAAATCTGGAGCTGACGCGCAGCGGTAACGACTGGCGGGATGAGCGTTGTAGACACTGTGAAAATGGGAAGTCTTCATCCTTATATAGCCACCTAGCCCGAAGACCTGCCGGGATCACGTCGCATTTGGTTTCATCATCGCGTGCTATCGATGAGGCCTGCGGCATCCTTCTTATATTGTGGATGCTTTAACAATGATTAAAAAAGTATCGCTGCTGACGGCACTGTCCGTCACGGCATTTTCGGGCTGGGCGCAGGATGGCGCAGACTCGTTGGTGGTGACGGCAAATCGTTTTGAACAACCTGAAAAAACTATTCTGGCTGCAAACACGGTTGTTACGCGTGCTGATATTGATCGCTGGCAATCAACCTCGGTCCTCGATGTTATGCGTCGCCTGCCCGGCGTGGATACGGCGCAAAGTGGCGGGATGGGGCAACTCTCTTCTCTCTTTATACGTGGCACCAACTCCAGCCACGTCCTGATCCTTGTTGATGGGATCCGCCTTAACCAGGCGGGCGTTACGGGGTCGTCCGATCTCAGCCAGTTTCCCATCGCTCTGGTGCAGCGTATCGAATATGTTCGTGGACCGCGTTCGGCGGTATACGGCTCGGACGCGATCGGCGGAGTCGTAAACATTATCACCACTCGCGCGAAGGACGGTACCACGCTGAATGCAGGCGTAGGATCGCACGGTTACCAGAATTATGGCGGCAGTACTCAGCAAACATTGGGCGACAGCACGCGCGTCACGCTGGCGGGTGATTACACCTATACCAAAGGGTTTGATGTGGTTGCGGACGGCAACAATGGTGGCCTTGCCCAGACCGACCGCGACGGCTTTATGAATAAAACGCTTTATGGCGCACTGGAACACGCATTCTCAGAGCAGTGGAGCGGTTTTGTTCGCGGATTTGGCTACAGCAACCGTACTGCCTATGATGGTTACTACAGCTCATTTACCCCTGACGTTCTGGTCGATACCCGCCAGCTCTATAGCCAGACCTGGGATGCAGGCTTGCGCTTCAACGATGACATCTTCCATTCACAGCTGCTCACCAGCTATAGCCACAGTAAGGACTATAACTACGACCCAAATTTGGGCCGCTACGATTCAACAGCCACGCTGGATGAAATCAAACAGTACAACGTCCAGTGGCTCAACTCTGTTGATGTGGGGCATGGGAACATTGGCGCGGGCGTTGACTGGCAGAAGCAGAGCACCGAGCCGGGTACAAACTACGTGACCAACGGCTATGACCTGCGTAACACCGGCGTTTACCTGACGGGGTTGCAGCAGTTTGGTGATGTCACTCTGGAAGGGGCGGTTCGTAGCGATGACAACTCTCAGTTCGGCCGCCATGGCACATGGCAAAGCAGTGCAGCGTGGGAGTTCGTGGAGGGTTACCGCTTCGTTGCTTCTTATGGAACGGCCTATAAGGCACCGAATCTGGGTCAACTCTATGGCTTCTATGGCAATGACCATCTTGATCCCGAAGAGAGCAAGCAGTGGGAAGGTGCGTTTGAAGGCCTCACGGCAGGCGTGAGCTGGCGCGTATCCGGCTACCGTAATGACGTTGATAATCTCATCGACTTCAATAATAACCTCCAGCAATATTACAACGTCGGTAAAGCACGCATCAAAGGCGTGGAAGCGACAGCATCGTTTGATACGGGTCCGTTGACGCATACGGTCGGCTACGACTATGTGGATGCCCGTAATGCCGCAACTAACGAACTTCTGGACCGTCGCGCTAAGCAGCAGGTGAAATATCAGCTCGACACGCAGATCTATGATTTCGACTGGAGCCTGACTTATCACTATCTCGGTACGCGTTACGACACTGACTTTGGTACTTACCCGTCTGAGAAAGTGAAAATGGGCGGTGTCAGCCTGTGGGATGTCGCCGTTTCATATCCTGTCACCTCACACCTCACAGTTCGTGGTAAAATAGCCAACCTGTTCGATAAAGATTACGAGACAGTTTATGGCTACCAAACTGCAGGACGGGAATACACCTTGTCTGGCAGCTACACCTTCTAATCCGCGCCCTACCGTGCTGGTGTTTGATTCCGGCGTCGGTGGGCTTTCGGTCTATGATGAGATTCGGCATCTCCTGCCGGATCTCCATTACATCTACGCTTTCGATAACGTCGCTTTCCCGTACGGGGAAAAGAGCGAAGATTTTATTGTGGAGCGCGTGGTTGAAATCGTCACTGCGGTACAAAAGCGCTATCCCCTTGCGCTGGCGGTCATCGCCTGTAATACGGCGAGCACCGTTTCCCTTCCAGCCCTGCGTGAAAAATTCCCATTCCCGGTAGTGGGCGTCGTTCCTGCGATAAAGCCTGCCGCGCGTCTGACGGCGAACGGCATTGTGGGTTTACTGGCAACGCGAGGTACGGTAAAGCGTCCTTATACCCGCGAGCTAATCGACCGTTTCGCTAACGAATGCCAGATTGCGATGCTCGGCTCGGCTGAGCTGGTGGAGATGGCAGAAGCGAAACTGCATGGCAAGGCGGTATCACTCGACGAGCTGCGCCGTATTCTTCGTCCGTGGCTGCGGATGCCCGAACCGCCTGATACCGTTGTGCTGGGCTGCACCCACTTCCCGCTATTACAGGATGAGCTATTAGAGGTGCTGCCGGAGGGGACTCGTCTGGTCGATTCCGGCGCGGCTATTGCCCGTCGTACGGCCTGGCTGCTGGAACACGAAGCGCCGGATGCAAAATCTGCCGATGCGAATATCGCGTTTTGTATGGCCATCACGAAAGAAACTGAGCAACTTTTGCCCGTTTTACGTCGTTATGGCTTTGAAACGCTCGAAAAACTGGCGCTGTAGCACGGTTTTGAGCAAAAAAGAGACGGTTGAAAGTTTTTTTTAAAAGAGGGGTTGTCAACGTCTGAGAACTCCCTATAATGCGCCTCCACTGACACGGAACAACGGCTTACAGGCCGCCGGGTTAGCGGGGTTCAGAGATGAACGCCAACAGAGAAAAGCAAAAATAATCGCTTGACTCTGAATGAGGAAAACGTAATATACGGGACCTCGCAACGGTGAGCGAAAGCCGCGTTGCACTGCTCTTTAACAATTTATCAGACAATCTGTGTGGGCACTCAAAGTGACATGGATTCTTAACGTCCCCGGACGAAAAATGAATACCAAGTCTCTGAGTGAACATACGTAATTCATTACGAAGTTTAATTCACGAGCATCAAACTTAAATTGAAGAGTTTGATCATGGCTCAGATTGAACGCTGGCGGCAGGCCTAACACATGCAAGTCGGGCGGTAACACAGGGAGCTTGCTCCTGGGTGACGAGCGGCGGACGGGTGAGTAATGTCTGGGAAACTGCCTGATGGAGGGGGATAACTACTGGAAACGGTAGCTAATACCGCATAACGTCGCAAGACCAAAGAGGGGGACCTTCGGG